>JABLXJ010000036.1 GCA_013178125.1 Bacillota bacterium
GCATGACCCATGCCCTGATGGCCCAGAAAGGATGATGCCTCTGGATGATGAAAACAGGTAATTTCCCTTGCTCACGATAGGGAATTCTATTTGCTGAAAACAGGGAATTTTACTTGACGAAAAACAGCAAACTGCAGCGGGTGGAGCTCTTCTCCGTCAACTCCAGCGAGGATCTGCAGAAGAAGATCATAGCCCCGGCCCTGGAGCTTTACCGTTCCGTGTAGGCCTGAGCTATCGCTCAGGAGGAGGTGCGAGATCGCCGTGAACTTGTTCGAGCTGGCCTTTGCATCCTTTCTCTATTCCGGGCTGACCGGCTACAGGGAGAGCTACCTGGAGTTCAGGAGAAAGGTCGGGGGCGACCCCGACTTTGCCATCCCCGCCCATCATGATTTCCTGCTTGATTGGCTGAACAGGTGGGGTTGTAGATTCGAGAGAGATAAGCGCCCCCGGGCTTCATCGGCGATCGGGCAATGGCACCGCCGGTACGGCTCAAATCTATGCCCTGCGGCTAAGGGCATCTGGGGACTGAACCACAAGGAGCTGGATGCCTTAGACGCCGCCTACCAAGACCTGCGGGACCGACCCGTCTTCTGCTCCGAGCGAGGCGGCAAAGCGGCTGGAAGGCGTATCGGGCCCACGGCGGCCTCAAAGATACTCTTCGCCTTAAGGCCCCGGGCCGCGCTCGCCTGGGACGAAAAGATGCGAAATGGTTTGAGGAGAACTCTTGGCGTGACCACCTACAGGCAGTTCCTCTCACTGGGCAAAGACGAAAGCATCGCCCTGGAGAGGCAATGCAGGGAGCACGGCATAGACCTCGACGGCCTTCCGGAAACGCTTAATCGCGCCGAGGCGACGCTTGCGCAGCTGATCGGGGAGTACTACTGGGTCATACATACGAAGGGCATCGTAATGCCGGATCCCGAGGTGCTTGAGCGATGGCTGTCCTGGAGCAAAGCCCCCGCAAGCTTTGGGCCTCCAGCTGCTGCCGTCAAGGGCGCGGGTTCTGATCGCCATCCCCACGCCTGAGCTTGTCCAGCACTTCCGCCAGGTCGAATCGTATGTATTGACCACAGCGATAATGAGGCAGGGTTCCCTGGCGGGCTGCTCGCCAGCACCAGGAAACCGGAACCTGCAAACGCAGGGCAAGCTCCTTCGCGGTTATCAACCGCTTGGGAAATCCGTCTTGTGCGGCTGATGCGCCCTCAACGCCGGCTGGTTTTCCTCCGAGGGGCACCTGGTCCCCATCCGGAAGGGGCTTTGCGATCAGACGCAATATATCCTGTGGCGGGATGTTTGCCCCAGAGCGAAAAGCGTAGGCCGAATTTCTCCGGTTGTTCCTGTCCATGGTCCTCCTCCTTGACTCCTCCGAACTAATCAATATATTATCATTATAGCGATTATTATGAAAGGCTGTTGCAAAAGCCCCTGGGATTCCAGCGACGTCGTTGGAGGACTTATGAAGAGCAATTACGATTCGTCACAGGCGATGAAGGCGGCGGCCGAGCGGTTATTGGGTCGCGCCATCAGCGAAAAAGAGTGGAATAACTGCAGGCCCAAGGGCTCACCGCCCTATGGGGACCTCGATCTCCGCGCCTGCCTTGAGCGCATGAAAGATGCCTCGACAATCCCCCTTTATCGCTCCAACCTCAGCATGGGCGGCTTCTGGTATGGAGGCGACTACGACATCGACGCGGAGGGGTACGTCTTCTTAAAAGAAGGCGGCAAGCTACATAGGTACCGCGTTTCCGATGAAATATTCGAAATAGTCGATGAGTTTTCGGCGCTGCTTTCAGGGATCGGAAAAGACAGGGCCGCTTCGGCAAGGACCAGCGCAAGGCTCCGGCGCAGGGTGCTTGAGTTCGTGCGCAGACGCGGCCTCCTGGGACTTGCTTTTCTGGGCTTCGATGCATTTCTGAAAGGGCCCTCGGGGCACTGCATGGTCGCCATCGGCGGATCGTGGACGTGTCCCGCAAACTTATATTTCCTTCCCTACCTTGTGGAACCTGCAGATATAGAAAAGCTCGTCTTTCCCAACGGTTTCAGGCTCCCCTCGGGTCTCGACGAAATCCAGCCCAGCGATGTAGCGGAACGATTCTTCACGATCTACCGGGAACACATAGACGAGATCATCGATGCCTTTCTGAGATTCCAGGAGGAGCTGGGGGGGTTCAAGTTTGACCCATCAGAGGGCGCCGCAACGTACGCCGACCGGACCAGCGAGTTCTACAAAAACGCGATAGCCACGCCGGATGAGTTCGCCTTGGAGGAAGACAGGTTGTTTGGAACCAGCCTGGATTTTCCCAGCCTAATAGCCGCGATATTCCTCGCCACGGTGAACATGCGAAAGCGCGGCTGGAGGGTGAAGGCCTGCGCCAACGATAACTGCGATTCGCTGTTCCTCGCCCAACCCGAGAACAAGGTGAAGCGAGAGCGCCTGTTCTGCAGCACGAGGTGCAAGAACGCGCAGGCTTATCGCAATTGGGCTCACAAGCAGAGGCACGACCATGGGTTACGTGTACAAGAAGACACTTAAGGGAGGTACTCCTCGTTACTACGCCATTTACAAGCAGCCTGATGGGAAATATCGATGGGAGGCGGCGGGCAGGCAGAAGCAAGCCGCCGAGGCGCTTCTCAAGCGCCGCGAAATGGAGATCGCCGCCGGCACATACGGCAAGTTATCAGAGATTTCCTTTGATGACCTGGTTGAGAAGTTCCTGGAAGAATATGTTATGATCGCGCTCAAGCCCCGCACGCAGGCGGATTACGAGCAGGTATGCGGCAAGCACCTCGTCCCCTACTTCGGCAAGGTCATGGTTTCGTCGATCTCCACTGCCGAGATACAAAGCCTCGTCAAGGCAAAGCTCTCCGAGGGGCTATCCGCAAGAACGGTCAATAAGATCCTTTCCATCCTGTCCAAAATATTTGTCCAGGCTATCAAGTGGGGGTTTGTTGACGGTAATCCGGTCGCCAACGTCGACCACCCGCGCGAGGAGAAGAAAGAGATGGATTTTCTTTCTCCCCATGAAGTCAAGATGCTCTTAGATGCCTGCCCTCCCGATTTCTATCCCCGCGTGCTCTGCGCCGTCACCACGGGGATGAGAGAAGGCGAGCAAGCGGCCCTGATAAATGAGGATGTTGATCTTGACGGAAATCGCATCCATATCAGTCGTTCCTTTTCCGGAGGACATCTAACGAGCCCAAAGAGCTTCAGGAGCCGGCGCACGGTGCTCATTACCCCTGTGCTCTCAAAGACTTTGGCGGAGCTGAAGCTCAAGACCGGCGCAAAGCCTACGGACCTCGTCTTCCCCGGCGATGATGGCGGCTACATGTCGCCCCACGTGCTGTCGCGAAGGTTCGAGAAAGTCCTCAAGGCCGCCGGCCTTAGGACCATCACCTGGCATTCCCTCAGGCACACGTACGCCGCGCTGATGATATCCCTGGGCGAAAATTTAGTCTTCATTCAGCGCCAGATGGGGCACAGCAGCATCAGAACCACGCTCGATCTCTACGGCCACCTCATGCCCGAGGCAACCTTCGGCGTGGGCGAAAGGCTTGACAGCCTGATTTTCGGCGATGATGTGAGCCGTTTCCCGCGATTCTCAACGCGGCAAGGCTAGGCAAGGTGTTTTCACCAGCCTAGCGCATCAAGCATTTCCTTATCGCCCTTTTCAATAAGATACTCTCTTAGAGAAGCCGGCGAATAATATTTGTATTCGATGCCATGATGGTCTAGGGAATTCTGAAGGTTCTTTGGGACATGGTTGCCGATTAACATCACCCGGGTTGTTGGATTAAACTCGTCGACGAAGAATCCCTCGTAATCCAATAATTGAGCAATATGCTCTCTCTTTATCGTCCCCTTTTTCAGCTCAACAATCAGCGTATCTCCGCGCCCATCCTTGAACAAAAGGTCAAGTACCTTGCCAGAGATATTTACCTGCCTCCCTTTTAACTCAAGGCCATCCTCAATTAGCTCCGGATACTTTGCCAGTATGTCTTCAAATTGTTTCTCCGTAAGCTGCAAGGTCTTCTCGCGTATCACCCCTCTTGCTTCTGGCACTTTATCTACTTGTGCTTGTGTGCGTGGCTCTTTCTTAAAAGCAATCAAAGACTTATCTTCTGAAACATCGTAATTCTTGCTTGCAGCCCTACCATAAAGCCTATAAGGGACTTTCCCAACCAATTCGTCCCTTATTCTCATGTAATTGGGCCTGAACTGGTTTGCGGGACCTTGCCAAAGCAATGTTGCCTTATCACCATTCTCTAACAGAAAGACTCTGCCCAACACTCCCTCGCTTGAATTATATGTTCCTCCAATTATTTCCTTATTTTCGCTGACAGCCTTCCTGTCGGTCCCCCTGGTAAGCAAGCCCCTGACGATTAGCGATTTTGCTCTTCTCATATATGGTATAGTCGTATTGGTGCTCTTCCCTACAAGCTAACGCTCGAAGTCTTCGTCTGTCATTATGGGATTGACGCTCGCCAGATAAACGATTGCTCCTTGCATTAGCTCCATAGCATTACCTACCTTTGTGTATATCCCTCTGTAGCTTTCATGGAATTGTGCCTCTTTGCTACTTGTTTAGGAGTATGTCTCCGCTCTTTTCAGCAATAGACAGCATCAAACACTCGATAGCCCTTCTGAAATGCTTGCTCTCCAGGTCCTTCTCCCAAAAATTTTGGCCTTCATCAATTTCAAACTTCAAATCCTCTATTACCTCAAGCCCAACAGTAAACCCCTCCTGTATCAGTTGGGCGAGTGACTGATTCATCTATTTATTGGTTTGCCGGGTTGGCCTTGGATTCAACTATCCGCATACTCTTTCTCTTAAGTTCTGAGCCTCGCCAATATAATACCTGCCCTGTTCGCCTGGTTTATATGCATACCAGCGATAGATGGCAGGTCGTAAGAAGTCCTGTCATCATCTGATATTATTAGATACACCCTTTATGAAGCATGCTATTTCTAATTTCATTTCCCTATACTGTCATCTTTAAATAACCGAGCCAGTATCCTATCTAACTCCCCCTTGCTGTGTGTATTCAAAGATATTGCTTTACCGCTTTCTTTATGGATAATGATGAATTCTCTTGCTTGCAGTTCTTTGACTGCATCTTTGTATTGTGATTCTGATAGTCCGGTCATTTTTCTCACATACGCAGGCGAAACATAGTTGTCTCCCCAGCAACCTTTCCTCCATAGCTTTTCTACAATAAGAGTGGCTTCACCACATAACGATACTTGGTTATCTTCTTCCTCCGATAGCCTCTCTTTAGCCGTTCCTTCCTGATTAGAAATAACAGCGTATTCGCTTGATAGGATCTCTTTCACTGTCAGTAACCAATCGTCATTAACACATGGCCAACAAGCCTCGAAGGGAGCTCCAAGTCTTGACAAGCACTGCAACAACTCTGATGGATGCAACCCCATGCTCTTTGCTACTTCGCTAAGCTTAGTTGACACCAGTTATCGCCTCTAGAATGAAATCCGGTAATCTCTCTAGGAAGAACTCCGCCTTCTTTTCGTTTGGGAATTCGATGGACAAGGAAATGCTGCTGGGAGTATTCGGAATGATTAGGGCGGGAAACCCATACCTTATGTCATAACTTGCCTCATCTATACAAGCAAAGCTCCAAAACACACGCGCAGCAAGTTCTTCTCGTATTCCGGTTTCTCCCTCGCTAATGCTGTTCCATACTTCACAGGTAACTGGCATGAAGACTACCAGGCATCCTTCATCTTTCTCGAAGTAATATAACTCAAATATGACACTTTCGTTCTCCTCGATCTTCTCTATGCTTAATGAGCCTGGAAATGCTTCTTCAATTTCCTTGTTCTTCTTCTCAACCTCTATCCTTGCAGTCTCTCTTACTGCTTGAACTTGAGCAATCTCATATATATGCTTCCACTCCTCACGTGCTTCCCATTTCTCCCTTATTTCGGGATCTTCGTCTTTGGCCTTCATCAATGCTCTATATGCATTTCTCGCTTGCTCTATTTCTGGTGCAACTTCCATCATCTTTACAAGTTGCCTCTCGAGACCTTTTATGTATTCCTCCATGGAATGCCTAGCCTCATCATTCAACATCTTCTCAAGGCCATTTCTTTTATGCATAAGGGATTCGATTTCACGATCAAGCACTCTTATCTCGCCCTCTAGCTTACGGAGATCTGGAATTGACCCGCTTTCGTTGACATCCTGGATTGGGGGATAATGGGTCCCTCGAGAAAGGAGAGAGCATGGCACAAGGAAAACCCTACCCACCGGAGTTCCGGACCGAGGCGGTGAGGCTTTACCGCATGGGCGGGAGGACCCTCGCAGAGACGGCCCGGGAGATCGGCGTATCCGACTGGACCCTGGCCCGCTGGGTACGCCAGGCGAACATCGACGAGGGCAAGGCAGAAGGGCTCACCACCGAGGAACGAGAGGAACTCAACCGCCTGCGCCGGGAGAACAGGATCCTCAAAGAAGAAAAGGAAATCCTGAGAAAGGCCGCGCTTTTCTTCGCCCGGGAGACGGATCAGCGGCGATGAAGTTTTCCCTGATCGACGAAGAGAAGACGCACCATTCGGTCTCCCGCCTGGCCAGCGTGCTTGGTGTGTCGCGCGCCGGCTACTACGCACAAAGGAAAAGGGGTTTCTCGAAAAGGAGGACCGAGGACGAGGAGCTGAAGGTCCTCATAGCGAAGATCCACGCCTCCTCCTTCGGCACCTATGGAGCTCCCCGCATCCACGCCGAGCTCGCCCAGGTTCACGGAATCCGGGTGGGCAAAAAGAGGGTGGCCCGGCTGATGAAGGAGCTCCGGATAGAGGGGGTGTCCAGGCGGAAGAAAGGGAGGGCCGGAAGGCAAGCCTCGGATCTCCCTCCGGCCCCCGACCTGGTGAAGCGGGTCTTTTCCGCCTCCCGCCCGGATGAGCTCTGGGTTGCGGACATCACCTACATCCCCACCTGGGAGGGCTGGCTCTACCTGGCTGCCATCATCGATGTGTGTACGCGCAGGTGTTGCGGCTGGTCGATGAGGAACGACCTTTCCGCGAACCTGGTCATAGACGCCCTGGGAATGGCGGTGACCTTGAGAAAGCCTCGACCGGGCACCATCCACCATTCCGACCGGGGAAGCCAGTACGGGTCCTTGGCCTTCGGAAAGACGCTACGCGAGTCGGGAATCATCCCCTCCATGGGGAGCAAGGGTGACCCGTACGACAACGCAGCGGCGGAGAGCTTCATGGCCACCTTGAAGACGGAGCTCATCCACCGCAACCGGTTTAAAACCAGGGATGAGGCGAGGTTTGCCGTCTTCCGTTATATCGAAGGTTTCTACAACCCTAAAAGGAGGCATTCAGCTCTGGACTACAAGAGCCCGGCGGAGTATGAAAGAATGCTTACGGAAACTGAAGAGGCAGCGGAGATGGCCGCTGCCACAATTTGAGGTGTCAACAGAAACGGGGCAAGTCCATTGTCTAACTAGGGATAGACCTCAAACACCGATGCTACCCATATAGAGTACCGAAAATCAACCAAAACGGAATTTGATATTTGTGCAGCGCGGGAAAGGCCACTAACGATAACCTTATTTATAGTAAACGAGGTAGCTGGGTGAGCTGGCTTTATGGGCCTCTGGGTGGGGGAGTTATCGTAAACGAAAACGGGGAAGATTGAATTAGGTCAGCCTCTTTTCGGCAGCAGACCCTTGTATATGGAGGCTACGCCCTCAACATACTCCTCGTCAGAGCGATGGGCATAGACACTCACTGTCTTGAGGTCGGCATGGCCAAGATACTCGGCGATGACATCGAGCCTTTGGCCGCGCTGCGCCAGGTGGGTGGCGAAGCTGTGGCGGAGAGTATGCGGGGTCACATCTTTGCCGATGCCAGCCCGCTTTGCATATTTTCGGAGCGCATGGCGGTAGGTGGGCGGGTTCATAGGGACCCCATCCTTGGTGGTGAACAGATAATCATGGCCTGCTTCCGGGCGAACTTGCCGCCACTTCTCCACTTCCTCCAAGACCCATGGGTCTATAGGGATGTCCCGAGATTTGCCCCCTTTACCGTCTCTCACGATGACCGCGGGGCGCGGCTTCTTGGAGTGCTTGAAATAGAATCCACCAACGATATCGTTCAGCTTAAGGTTACAGAGCTCGCCTACACGCAGACCGGCTACATAGTTAAGCACCAACATGGCCTTGTCGCGTCGGCCAAGGGTCCTCCGGAGGTCCGGCATTTGGAGCAGGCGGTATACTTCGTCCTCCGCGAGGACTGTGAAATGGCCGTTCTCAGCCCGCGGGAGCGCTATATTCCTCGCTGGGTTGTGTGTGGCCAGCCCGTTATCCACTGCCCAGGCGAAGAACGCCCTCAGCGCGGCTAGGCGCCGGCGGAGGGTGGCGGGGGAGACGCCGCGGGCCATCTCATGGTCCCTGAAGGCAGCGACGTGTTCGATGCCTATGTCGCCCAGCGAGGCGTCTCGTTGTGTTCCAATGGCTAGGAAGTCATAGAAGAGCTCGAGGTCGCTCCCATAGCTCCTTCGTGTATTTCCTGGTGGGATGGTTATAAGGAAGCGTCGAGTTGATTCTGCGAGTCCGGCTCCCCTCGTAATCCGCACTACTTCGACGCTTCCCATTGTTGCCTCCTGTTTGTCTAAATATGCAAACTAATATTTACCAATTAATTATAATGCAAGATAATGACAATCCTAGTTGTGCTTGAGTAAAGCCCACGATCTTCTGTAGATTTCCACCATCCAAGATAAAGGCTTCCATCTTATATCCCGGAGAAGAGTTGGAGCCGCCGCCTTTTCCTCCGGTTTCGCAACCCAAGGGCAGATGGGCATAGCGTCATGGAGGGCATCGGCCCTCTTGCCCTTGAGAAGATTCTTTATTCGGTTGTCAACGTAGATGTTATGATGCGATCCTCGCCCGCTCGGGCTTTCCTTCCCCCGCCTCTTCAGCCAGCAGGCCCATATCGAGGTATCGCCTCCCGGTCTCCCATTCCTCTGACTGCTCGACGCACAGGGCGGCGATGAGCCGCAGGGCCGCTTCCCGGTTGGGGAAGATCCTCACCACCCGGGTCCTGCGTCTTATCTCCTCGTTCAATCTCTCCACGCAGTTGGTGGTCCTTATCCTCCGCCGATGGCTGGCGGGAAAGTGGAAGCATGCCAGCACATCGTCTGAGGCCTCCTCCAGCTTCTCCGACACCTCCGGCCGTATCTTGCTCCACTTCGCCACCGTCTCAGCTAGGAAGCGGCTGGCCACGGAGAGGTCGGGGGCGTCGAAGATGGCCCGCAGTTCTTGGTGGAGGTCCCTCTTCTGCCCCTTGGGTGCGTAGGAGAGGAGGTTGCGGATGAAATGGCACTGGCACCTCTGCCAGGCCGCGCCCTGGAAGTGGCGGGAGGTAGCGGCCTTGATCCCCTCGTGGTCGTCGGAGATCAGAAGCCTCACCCCGGCCAGGCCCCGCCGCTTGAGCTTGCGGAAGAGGTCCGACCAGGTGGCGGTGGACTCGGTATCGGCGATTTCCACCGCCAGAATCTCCCGCTTGCCCTCGGCCGATATCCCCACGCAGATCAGGATGCCCTGGGATATCACCTTGCCGCATACCCTGACCCTCTCGTAGCGGGCATCGATTATGAGGTAGGGATATTCCCCATCAAGGGACCGTTCCCTCCAGGCCTCGAGCTTCTCATCAAGCTGCTTGGCCAGTTTGGAGACCAGCTGGGAGGAGAAGGCGCGGCCGCACAGCTTCTCGGTCACCTGCGCCACCTTGCGGGTGGACACCCCTTTTAAGTACATCTCCATGAGGGCGAGCACCAGGGCCTTGTCCGAGCGCTGGTAACGCTCGAAGAGGGAGGTGGAGAAGGTGCCGCCTCGGTCCTGGGGTGTCGATGTCAACGTAAAAGTGCACCGAAAATGGTCACGTAAAACTGCACCGCTCAAGTCAGTCTCCTTGCTTCCCGCTATACCGCTTCCGACCTGTGCCGCTTGATTTCTTCGCTTTCTCCTTCAATCTAAAGCTCTCGCCCGAGATGTTTAGAACGTGGCAGTGGTGGAGGAAGCGGTCAAGCAGCGCCGCCGCCAGGGTGGGATCCGCGAGGTAATCTCCCCACTCCGCCACCCCCTTGTTGGTGGTGACCAGGATCGAGCCCCTCTCGTAACGCGCGTTCACCACGCTGAAGAACATATGGGCCTCCCGCGCTCCCATGGGAAGATAGCCCACCTCGTCGATGATGAGCAGCGAGCAGCCGGTGAAGACCCGCAGCCCCTTGGCGGATACCTGGGCCCGCGTAAGCCTGCGGATCATGTCCTCTAGGGTGGTGAAGTAGACCTTGTGGCCGGCCTTGACCGCCTCCACCCCGATGGCGATGGCGAGATGGGTCTTTCCCACCCCGGGCGGGCCCATGAGGAGCACGTTCTCCCGACTGGAGAGGAAGCGCAGCTGGGCGAGCTCTCTCACCATGCGGGGGTCGATGTCGGGGTTGAAGGAGAAATCGAAGGAAGAAAGGGTCTTTACCAGCGGGAAGTGGGCCAAGCGCATGAGCATGGCGTGGCGTTTCTCGGCCTTGCTCTCCATCTCGGCTGAGAGCATATGGGAGAGGAAGTCCGAGTAACTCCATTTCTCCCGCGTGGCCCGGCTGAGGATATCCTCGAGGCTTGCGGCCGTGGAATTGACCCGCTTTCGTTGACATCCTGGATTGGGGGATAATGGGTCCCTCGAGAAAGGAGAGAGCATGGCACAAGGAAAACCCTACCCACCGGAGTTCCGGACCGAGGCGGTGAGGCTTTACC
>JABLXJ010000037.1 GCA_013178125.1 Bacillota bacterium
GCTTGTAGCTTAACCTACCCACATAGATCATAGACTCATCCTCCCTGCTACAGGCCAATATGGTCTCTAGCAGGACATTGTAACATATGCCTGGCAAAGTGGCAAATTTAATTGGACACTAACTTAGGAGATATGCAGACGATGAGGGTTAGGAGATCCGCGAGCAATAGTCGGGACCTAAAAGTTCTAAATCGACTATTAGTGCGAGATACAATCCGAAGGCATGGCCCCATTGCCAGGTACGAGGTGGCAAAGGCGACGGGTTTGACGCCGCCTACAGTAACCGTTATAGTGAACGACCTGATCAAGGCCGGGGTGGTTAGAGAGGTTGGACATGGAGAATCGAGCGGCGGGAGAAGGCCTGTTATGCTGGAATTGAACCCGCGGGCTGCCTTTGTTTTCGCGGTGCGGGTACAGCGGGGGGAGGCGGTGACGGCCCTGCTTGACTTGGTTGGGAATGTGCTGGACAGACGACGCCTCAGGCTCGATACGTCGCTTCCTGAGGACGTGGTCGAGGCGATCGGTGCATCGTTTGATTCATTGTTGGCGAGCACAGGGGTCAGGAGAAATGACGTGCTTTGGTGCGGTGTTGCGTCCCCGGGGCTTGTTGACCCGCATCGCGGGGTCGTGGAACGATCCTCGAACTTGATTTGGGAAAAGATCCCCTTTGGTGCGATGCTATCTAGGCAGCTCGTTGGAATCCCTGTGCATGTTGAGAACATTTCAAATGCCGCGGCGCTGGCTGAGAAGGTATACGGGAGTGGGCAGGGGTGCCCCAATCTAATATATTTAAACCTTTCGGTTGGCGTCGGCGCGGGGATCATAATCGATGGCGAGGTTTACGGCGGGGCGCGTGGCTATGCCGGCGAGATTGGGCATATGGCACTGGTCCCAGATGGTGGGCCTGAGTGCACATGCGGGCGATGTGGTTGTTTTGAGGCAATGTGTGGAGTCCGGGCGGTACTGGAGCGGGTGAAAGCCGTGGTTTCTGAGGAGGAATTGGCGCGCTACGGCTTGAGCAGGCAAGTGATCGGCATTGATGATGTTGTGAAACCTCCGGTTGTTGAATTCCCCCGGGTTCGTGATATCCTCGGGCAAGTAGCTTATTTAATAGGGGTGGTAGCGGCGAATTTAATAAACCTTTTCAATCCTGAGATGGTGATATTAGGTGGCGAGCTGGCCAGGGCTGGGAATGTGCTTCTGGATGTTGTCAATCAGGTGGCGAAGGAACGTGCCCTCTGGGAGATGGGGGAGACTGTGAAGATCGTGCGATCGAGTATGAAAGAGGACCCACCTTTAATGGGTGCCTATGCCCTCGCACTTGAGAACATATTTGGGATGGAGGAGTGGGGTGAAGCCTCGAATGAAGGTGAAGAAAAGGATGGGGAAGATTCTATGTGAACCTGATGTCATAAAACTTCTCGGGTTCATCACCCAAACGTTGATTTCCTTCCAAGAAAGGTTTAAGTCTTTAGTTAAGGGACTCTATTCTTTCAAGGTATACTCATCCATTTATTGCATTTATTATTATTTTTTGTATCTATTTTGGTGAATCTCTAGTTATCCTGGATTGGCTCCTAATTGATAATTGAGCAACCTAATTGAGCGATGATATCTAGGGGGCGTCTAAAATGTCAGATCGATTGGCAATCTACGGTGGCAAGCCTACGTTCACGAGGCCGTACCCACCTGATTTTCCAGGAGCAGCAGTTATCGGTGAGGAAGAAAAACGAGCCGTCTTGGAAGTTCTTGATCACCGTTCACCATTCCGCTATTACGGGCCGAGTTTGCTCGGAAAGGTTAGCTCCTTTGAATGCAACTTTGCGAGGAGAATGGGAACGAAATACGCGCTTGCAGTTAGTTCTGGCACGGCTGCCTTGATGGTGGGGCTTCAGGCGCTGGATATCAGGCCAGGGCAGGAGGTTATTGTCCCCGCTAACACCTTCATTGCTTCGGCTGGTGCAGTTCTCCGTCGCGGTGGAAAGCCTGTATATGCGGAAATTGATGATACATTTAACCTGGATCCCGAGGATGTAAAGACAAAAATTACTGATCGTACCGTAGCGATCATGCCTGTCCATTTTGAAGGTGCTCCGTGTGACATGGATTCTCTGCTCGCCATCGCCCGGTCTCACGGTCTGAAAATCATTGAGGATTGTGCCCAAGCATGCGGTGCCAGTTATCACGGGCGACCCGTAGGAAGCTTTGGAGAGGTGGGTACCTTTAGTTTCCAGATCAACAAAGCCATTACTGCGGGAGAGGGAGGGGCAGTTGTTACAAGTGACGCTGCTTTATATGAACGCGCGGTGCGTGCTCACGATCACGGGAACGTTAGAGGGGAAAACGGTCAATTCGGGCTGGATTCAAGCGGTCGCGCATTCATTGCTGAGAATTATCGCATGAGTGAATTAGCGGGCGCGGTGTTGGGAGTTCAATTAGAGAAGCTAGATATGATTATCAGCCGCATGCGGGCCGCTGCTGCGGGTATTCGTGAGAGACTCAGGGACGTCGATGTAATCCGCTGGCGAAGAGTAGTGGATCCCGAGGGAGAAATCGGGCGTCGAATCTTTATGACCTTCGCAGATGAATCCACAGCCCTTAACGTTTTGAGGGCCTTGATAGCGGAGAACCTGCCTGTCGCCAGGATGTACAATGGACATCCTGTATATGATCATCCGCAATTAGGAGGTCCTTACCCGTATAAATGCCCCAGAACAGAGGACTTGCTCCGAAGGACTGTTACGCTGGCTATGAGTCCGTTGCTTACGGAGGAGGATATCTCGGACGTCGCAATAGCTATTCGCCGGGTCGTTGAGCATTTCTGCAAATAAACCGCTTTCGGAGCTTCTACATGTCCTGTGGAGGGGAAATAAGGGGGGCGATAGGGAAGCGAGAATGGCGAAGAAGGGTAATAGGGCTGGAGGATAGGGTTGGAGCCATTAGGATTTTTAAGATCAGGGTTAGAGAATTAACTGGAGGTGTGATCTGTGAATAAATATGTATCGATAACTATCGGATTATTGCTTATAGTGTCGTTGGGCCTACTAGGTCTTGCAGGGGCAAATAAGGCTGAGGCAGCAACCACGCTGGAATTTTGGGTTTTCCCTTTTGTTGACCAACCTGAACGAGCACTTGCACCATTGCTTAATGAATTTAAGCAGAAGACAGGAATCCAAGTAAACATATCTGTGATCTCATACGATGCCGGCCTGGAGCGACTACAAACAGCCATCGCCAGTGGGAGAGGGCCGGATATCACGTACCTTACGGATGGGCGGTTTGTACCGCTTATTAAGCTGGGAAATGCCCTTGAACCCCTTGATCCATGGATTAAACAGGATTTCAAGGCTCGCTTCGTCGATCAGAACCTTTTGGAGCAATATAAGTATGACGGCCATTATTACGTTATCCCATTCGGGTTTGTTACATATCTTTGGGCTATTAATACGGATCGTTTCAAGGAAGCCGGTATCGACCCCGCATTAGTTAAGCGCATGGAAGATCCAAAAGGCAAATGGACATGGGACGATCTTGAGGCCATCCTCAAGAAGTTGACTCGTGATAGTAACGGTGACGGAAAGATCGATCAGTGGGGCTATGCTTATCCTGGCGGCTCTGGTTGGCTCCATTCATATCCTCTCTGGTTATGGAACGCAGGCGGGGAGGTATTTACACCTGATGGGAAACCGGCAATCGGAAGTGAAGCAAGCGTCAGGGCTCTCTCCTTCTTGCTCAAGTTGAAAAAAGAGGGTGTGATGCCCCCCGGCGTGGAGTCTATGGGTGCACCTGATGCGATCGACGCCTTTACAACAGGGAAGACAGGTATTATTAATAACGTCTGGCCGGCCAATGGGCTTTTCGTTTGGCCGAAGCAGTACCCCAATCTCAATTACGAATTGGTTTATCCGCCTGTCGGGCCGACGGGTAGGCGGACGACGTATTTCGGGGGAGCTCTCCTCGGCGTGCTAGCTCAAAGTAAGAAGAAAGATGCGGCTTGGCGTCTTGTGGATTTCCTCCTCAGCGAGAACGTTCAAAGCTGGTTATCAGGCACGGGCTTCTTCCCGGTAACCGGCAAGCTCAGCCCGGAGCTCAAGGCCAACCCCAATGTCCAGAAGTACTATAACGTATTACCATATGCTATCCCCGAGCCTCGCGACCCCAATACGGGCATAGTCAAGGCCATCATGAATGCAGAAGTTCAGGCCGTCCTGACGGGGCAGAAGACACCTAAGCAGGCGGCGAAAGATATGCAGGATCAGGCCATGCAGCGTATCTCCTTCTGAAACCCAGCCATGAAGGGGGGCAGCGGCCTGCAGCCGCTGTCCCTCTGAACGAAAATAGGCTGGTCGCTCCAGGATAGCCCTTTTAATGTGGTATTTCTGTTGACTGGGGCACCGTACGTAGGCACAGGTATCTAGTGGAAAATATTGAATCTGTTTGAGCTGGAGTGAACATCAAGTGCGCATTACGCAGATCAGTAAATATCGGGAAGAGATTCTTCTCCTTTTGCCCCCCGCTCTTCTCCTAACGGTGTTTGTTGTCGTCCCAATATTAGCTGTATTCGGGATCAGCTTTACAGAATGGCCCATTATCGGCGTCCCGAAATTCTTGGGCGTTCAAAATTATTCGCATCTACTACAAGATAATATTTTTAGGATATCAATGAGGAACACCCTTTACTATACTATTATCTTGGTTCCTTCGATCACCCTGCTTTCTCTGGGTCTGGCCAGTATGCTAAACGCGGCCTTCCCTGGATCTAACATTTTCAAGACCATCTATGTAATCCCGATTGTTGCCGGAATTGTTGTGACGTCAAATATATGGAAAGGGTTGCTTACAACCTTTGGCCCGGTAAATCAATTGTTAACTGGGATCGGCCTATCCCCGGTCAACTTCTTTTCGCCAACCCTTGCCATCTGGTCAGTCAGCCTCAGCTTGCTTTGGAGGAATATCGGTTATTATACAATTTTCTTTCTTGCTGGTATGAAGAGCATTCCCGCGGAGGTATATGACGCGGCAGCCATAGATGGGTCAACGGGATTGCATACCTTTCTGAAGATTACGTTGCCGCTTTTGAAGCCCATTACCCTTCTCGTTGTTATCCTTAACACGATCGGATCTTTTCAGATATTTACTGTGGTCTACATTATGACCGGAGGCGGCCCGGCCAACGCGACAATTTCCTTACTGAACTACATTTATGACACTGGATGGAAGTTCTTCCGGATGGGTTATGCCTCATCTCAAGCTGTTATATTCTTTGGGGTGCTTCTCCTGCTCAGCATTATTCAGAAGAGATACATAGGTGGGGAAACGTCCTAAGTGTTAGAGATAGTAATGTAGAGATAGAGAATGTAAAGATAGAGATAGAATACAAATAGAAGACAAAGATTGTAGAGATAGAATAAAAGATAGAGTAGAGTTGGAGGCAGTTTGGAGGTAGAAACACGTGGTTGTTGGATCACATAGCCGCCGTAAACAGCGCCTGGCGTTTTATACCACCGCTCTCCTTTTAGTTGTCCTCGTTATAATTCCGTTCCTATGGGCTCTAAGGGTCAGCCTGGAGCCCACATTCTCGACTGCAGTTTCTATAATTCCTAAGAGAATATCTTTAGTCAATTACGGCCAGCTTCTATTTTACAGCCAGTTCCCGAGATGGATACTGAACTCACTGATCTTCGCGGGCGCAGTTACACTCTTAAACGTTCTGCTTGATTCAATGGCGGGCTATGTTCTTGCACGGCAGAATATGCCTGGAAGCAAGCTCATGTTTCTGGCTGTCTTAGGGCTTTTAATGGTGCCCTCCCAGATTACCCTGGTTCCTCTATATCTGATGCTCAGTAAGCTCAATCTTGTCGATACGTATACAGGATTGATTCTTCCCTTAGCGGCAAATGCGTTTGGCATTTTCGTCATGAAGCAGTTTATACAATCTATCCCTCGCGATTACGATGAGGCGGCGATGATAGATGGTGCATCTAAGTTTAGACTCTTCCTGTGGGTCATTCTTCCGCTCGCGCGCCCGGCCCTGTTGGTTGTAGCGGTTACGATGTTCATGGAAACCTGGAACAACTTTATCTTTCCGCTCGTAATGATCACGAATAACCAGATGAAGACGGTGACGCTGGGGCTGGCCGATTTCACCTATGCCACGCTTAATGTAAACTGGGGAGTCACCATGGCTGGATCATTGCTCGGCGCTCTTCCCGCTATCCTTCTGTTTGTTGTGTTGAATCGGTACTTTATGGAAGGGTTATCATTGGGTGGTGGCATCCGGGGCTAAAGTTGGGAATGCAGGGGCAAGGCTAACTTATGCATCTCTGCAAGATACGATACGGAGGGACCTACGTTGAATAGTAGTATAAGGATAAGGGCTTCAGCCCTGGAGTTTCCCATTACGCCGCCGATTGGGTTTGCCATGGAGGGATACGCCTCGCGTGAGGGGCCATCTATAGGGATACATGATGATCTTTACGCCCGGGTACTGGCAATAGAGGCTGGGGATCGACGCCAGGTCATCGTTGTATGCGATGTATTATGGATCACCCGGGAATTCGCCACAAGAGTCAGGGAGATGATAAAAGGCCTCACGGGATTGATGGATGAGGAGATCCTCCTCGCCGCCACCCATACCCACAGCGGCCCGGTCTTGAATGAATCCACACAATGCTGGCTTGATACTGTTACCCGGGCAATCGCAGGGGGAGTTCAGTCGGCTTTTAACAGCCTTGAACCCGTGCGGGTAAAATTTGCGGCCATTGATATGCCGGGAATTGGTAAGAATCGTCGTAAGCCTACGGGGAGCACGGACCCGGGCCTCTCTATACTTGCATTTGGGAGGGCTGATTCGGATGACCCTCTGGCGATGTTATATAACTTCACCTGTCATCCCGTTGTGTTGGGACCGAGAAACCGGCTCTATACCGGGGATTATCCAGCGTATATTTCTCAGACATTGAAGAAAGTCTATGGATCTCAACTCGTCACGATTTTTACAAGTGGTGCCCAGGGGGATATCAATATCGGGCATACCGCTGAGGCCAGCGCGATCGGAGAGTTCATACCTGGACGGACATTTGAGAATGCTGCGCGGATCGGCCGCCGTATCGCTGGCGGGGTGATACAAGCTATAGAGGACGCCCAGGAGCTGCCAGCTCCTTCGATAAGAAGCGCGACCCGCGAGATATCTTTTCGTTACCGCGATCTACCTCCTTTAGATGTCATCAAGAAAGAGATTGATGAGCTTAAACGCAGGATCGAGGATCTGACGAAAAGCTCAAGGGAAGATGATCCGGCCCTCCGTGAAGCCAAGATAGAGCTTCTTTATAAGGAGATTGAGGCATCACAGGTAGAGGAGAGGTCCCTGGTAGATGGACACGAACGGAGGAGCCTGCTTCAGGGGCTGAGGATAGGGGACATCTATATAGCAGCCTGGCCGGGTGAGTTTTTCGTGGAGCTTGGGTTGGAACTCAAATCGTATATGGCGCATATGGGATCGCGGCTTTTTATAGTGGGCTACGCGAATGATTATGTAGGCTATGTGCCAACGCGGGAGGCATGGGGCGAAGGAGGTTATGAGGCGGTCGCCTGCCCCTTTACGGAGGATGCCGGTGATTTGGTCGTGCGAGAGACGAAAGATCTCCTCGATGAATTAAGAGAGGGATCAAGAGGTGAAGCGCCTTGATGCGTTTGGCCATCATAAGTGACGAAATCAGCCAGGATATCGATGAGGTATTGTCCGTGCTAACCCAAACAGGGCTTCATTATCTGGAAATTCGCATGATCGAGGGGCGTAACGTCCTCGACCTTTCCGATGATGAGTTGCGGGATCTCCAGAGACTGTTGAAGCGTTCACAGATCGAGGTTTGCGCGATTGCCGCCCCACTTTTTAAAGCACCTTTGGATGAAAAAGGTGATGAAAAGAGTCATGATATGGACAGCGCGGCCGGACCGGATCCCTTTAAGTTGGCTATTGATAGCTTTCCCGGGCATCTTGAGCTTCTGGAAAGGGCAATCGAGATCGCAAAGCGATTCAATACCAGATTGATCAGGTGCTTTAGCTTTATGGGCATGAAGCCTTATGATGAGGTGTTCCCTCAAATTGCTCAACGACTCTCTGTAGCTGCTCGAAGGGCCGAAGATGCGGATGTCATTTTATGTGTTGAGAACGAACCATCGTGTTACGCCAAGACATCGTGGCAGGTTAGTGAGCTTTTGAGCCGGATTCAGTCTAAACATATTGGAGCCCTTTGGGACCCGGGTAATGCTTATTGTGTCGGTGAAAAAGATTTGGCAAAAGGGTTTGACAATGTCCGGGAACGAGTCATGCACATTCATTTGAAGGACATCCTGTTAAGGGATCCCGTGCTACCTCCCGTGCCGCCACCGGGGAAGGATCCATCAGGGGGCGTAGCCCCACGGGGTAGCCCAGAGATGGCACCGGAATTCACTGTCGTGGGTAGAGGGGTTCTGGATTACCCTGCCCAACTTGCCCTGTGGCGAAGGAGTGGATATACTGGTTTCCTGAGTCTCGAGCCCCACCTCTCCATCGGAAGGGGCTCAGTATCAGGAGCGATCCAATCTATTCGTTCGATGCAGGCAATGCTTCGGTGATGATCAAGACACCGGTAGGGTAGATGGCGCAAGCGACGTCTGCAATAGTGTTTTCATCATAGTTCATGACATTTATCATTGTAGATTTGCTTTCAGGGTGGAAGGTAGATGGCATCATGACTGAGATTAATCTCGAATTCAACGGCGATGGATATAGAGGCGATGACTACTTCCTACTAAATGGTAGAGTTATCACCCCATATCGAATTATCGAACACGGTGGAATCCGGGTTCAGGGTCAGTATATAACTCGCGTGTTTGATATGGCTAACTCAAATGTCCCGGAAGGCAGCAGAGTTATAGATGTCCGCGGGGTGATAATCGCCCCGGGTTTTATAGATATCCATTTGCACGGGGGCGGCGGCGCGGATGTGATGGATGGGAGCATCGAGGCGTTTGAAATTATAGCACGTACCCATGCTCAAGGTGGCGCTACCGCTATACTTCCGAGCACCTTAACTAGTTCACTGGAAGACCTGCATCGGGCTATCAGTGCATTTGAGAGGGCGAGGGACTCGGTAATTAATGGGGCAAGGCTGCTTGGGTTGCATCTTGAAGGCCCATATTTTGCGGAGGCGCAGTGCGGCGCGCAAGATCCAAGATACCTTAGGGAACCAGCTCCAGAAGAGTACCTTGCCATACTCGATAAGAGCGCGCATATAATGAGGGTCTCCGCCGCCCCGGAGCTGCCTGGTGCGCTCGAACTCGGCCGGGAGCTTAGAAGACGGCATATTCTTGCATCTATAGGACATTCAGATGCAACTTATGACGATGTGCTAGCTGCCATTGAATCAGGTTATTCGCATGTTACCCACCTGTACTCTGGGATGTCAGGAGTCAAACGCGTTAACTGTTATAGAGTTACGGGAGTCATTGAATCTGCTCTTCTCTTAGATGAGTTGACCGTGGAAGTGATTGCGGATGGGAAACACCTCCCCGCTAGCCTTCTGAAGCTTATATATAAGTGTAAGGGGCCGGAGCGCGTAGCGTTGTGCACGGATGCAATCAGGGCGGCTTCCATGCCGGATGGAGAATATATCGTGGGGAGCGAAGATGACGGGCGGCGGATCATAGTGGATGATGGGGTCGCCTGGCTGGAGGACAGGTCGGCTTTCGCAGGGAGCGTCGCTACCATAGGCCAGCTCGTCCGCAATATGGTCAACATGGCCGACGTATCCTTGAGAGATGCTATAAAAATGGCCACATCAACGCCGGCGAAGATTCTCGGTGTTGATGATAAGATGGGATGCCTGGACCCGGGAAAGAACGCCGATATGGTGGTTTTGGATAGCGGTCTTTCAGTGATTATGACTATCGTTGGGGGGCGGGTCGTCTATCGCGCTCCAGGGCTAGATTGACCTCTAGTCAAGTTGGGAACCAGGTTCGGGCTTAGCGTGGCAGAAAGTAGTCTGTAATGATCAAGCCATGAAAGGGCCATGAGAGGAGTTTACTGGAGCCTGATTTGAAGCCTATTATCCTAGTTTGAAGTCTATTATAGTGAAATCTCAATGAGGGTGGGGTTGTGAGACTATGGCGATAGAGGTTTTTCGTCAACAAATGGGTGCTTTGGCTTCCGTGGATCAACTGCTTTTTAAGGCAGGGCCGGATATGTTCCACTCTGCCATGGATTCCTTTCGTAATGAGGTCCGCGGTTATATAAAGGCGCATGATGGCGGTATCCCGACTGAGGTAACCGAATTCACCATCGACCTTTGCTCATATCTTACTCGTTGGAACCTGCAGAGGCCCGGTGATCCGGACGCTCTCACGGATGAGGCACTCGAGGATGAAGTATCTCGAAATATCGAGCTTCTCAGGGAGGCCG
>JABLXJ010000038.1 GCA_013178125.1 Bacillota bacterium
TGGCCTTTCTCCCATAGTGGGCCAGGGCTTCGTTTGCGGACCTCACTGCTTCCGTCGCAAGTGGCACTGGATCGCTGTCTTTCATGCGGGCCGGGTGAGCACAGAAATGGCGGGGTGCTACATCACCAGAATCCCTTATCTCCCAGGTGCTCCGGCCCTCATCATCAAGGAATACGTGCCACCTGCAGGTAGCACACCTCCTCCACTCATGACCAGGGCGGGCTGGCGCGCCAGTGAGCCCTAATCCATAAAGCCATCCCTTCAATGCCGCGCCTTTTATATCTGAGGAGATATCATGAGAGCCCACCTGCCACCTGAATTTATCCATCCACTTGGGTTCTAGTGCCCTGGGGTTGAGCTTCTCCTTTACCGGGTCATATGGCGGGGTTATGTAGTACCCTGGGAGCACGATCCTGTATACTCCATTTTCAGGTTCCTTAACCCAGAAGGGGATGCTTATCCCGAGCCCGGCATGGGAGATAAACAGCCGCCCCATGCCCACGGTGTTGTTCCGGCCGGATAGCCGTCTTGTGTCGTAGACTGTGAGGACCGGGGTAAATGAAAGCTCACCCTGGGGGGCGCCTTCGCTGCCACAGGCTATGCGGCGGGCTACCATCTTCGAGAAAGTCCTGGTCACATTCCGCCTGTCAAAGAATACGTAGACATCCTTCCCCAACACAGCTTGATCGTTGATGGCCACGCATCTGAAGGTTAAAAGCCCCGAGAACAGTGCCACCATTCCTGATGCATGGTTGTTACTACTTGTGGGTCTCGTGTCGTAGACCCTCACAAGGTCAGTGCTAATGGAATCAAGTTTCTGCAAGATAACTGAGGCTTGATTACTTGTGGACATTCTGTTCCCTCCTAATCATTCTCGTGGGTGTTCAGTTCTTGTTGACGGGGTGGGTTCTGGTAGGTCCGGATGTGTCTGGGCCTCGGTGACGTGATGTTGCAGCCCATGGATGGTTTGTGGTCTGGTCTCTCATATCAGCCGGCTACCTTGGTGGTTACGTGCCCTGAGAGGAGCGCTTGCCTTGCCTGCCCCAGGCGGCACTTCTCGCAAGCTGCGCGGCATAGGCCGTAAGAGGCCCTCTTTTCGCAGACCAGTTGAATAGCCTGGGCGGCTCCTGTGACGTTACCTCTTGAAAGCCTGTCCAGAGCGAGATAAAGTAGAGACATTACTAACCCTCCTTCCGCAAAGAAGATGAAAAATCGCGGCTATGTAAGCCGCGATTGTGATAGCTACCGAGAGAACATAGGCTAAAGTTCATGAAGACTTGGTAATAGGTAAAGAAGCATCGCCGTGGGCATCGCCCCTTCAATGTACTGAGCATCGCCGCCCCAAGGGAGGGGTGGGGCATGGAACGCAAGTGCCGGGATCGTGGAGAGAGGGAAATGGCCTTCGAAAATTTGCGGAAGAATCTATTTCTTATAAGCTTCCAAATAGAGTCATATGATGCAAGACTGCATGGGAGATTCGTAAGTGACGTTTTCATCAGGTGACAGTGTGTCTGTCGAGTATGGGCTTGCACGCCATTCAAGGCGTCTAGCGGCCATGTAGCCGGTGATATGTGGAGGGTAATGCGAGGCCGACCAAGTGCATGAGGATCGGGCTGAGGCCAAATTATTGGGCAAGAGTTATCCGAAAGCCCGAAGTTAGTCCTGTATACCGCTCTATATATTCTTTACGAAACAAAGAGGATTTTGTCATATAATATCGAAAATATATGGTTGAATTGCCGAGTAATACTTTTTCTGGTGTTTTTGCTCATCACGCTGGGGGCTCGGGGCCGACTTGACGAGACGCGTTTGCCTCTTGCGATGACGGGCATTAGGTCAAGCTGCGAAATAGGTGTACGAAGACCGGGGTGAGCTTTGGGTTGGCAACAGAACCTACCAAAGAAGAGAGATATGAATTCGCAATGAACCTATGGTGTGTTTTCTCAACGGGGTCTGCAGCAAAGACTCCCCCTCGGGGGGGGGGGGGGGGGGGGGTAACATCTCCCAATAGCCTCTTTTCAATAGCCTTGTACTCTCATAAACTACATCCCCATCATGACGCGTATAACAAATGGTCGTACCCAAAGCGTGACTTCCATCATGGATGTACTGGGTATGACCATTATCTTTTTGTACCCAGCAAGGCCCCTGGGCGAGGCCCACCCTAGGGAACAGTGGCCCATCCCTGGAAGCCTCATCGGACAATGATTATGTAAAGCGGGGAGAATTGTTCGTGATAAGACTTAACGGAATTAGAAGCAAACTTATCCTAGGGTTTCTGGTGAACTAATCATAATGGGCATTTCAAGCGGGATTGTCGGCAACACAGACTAACAGGTTCGGGAGGGACGCAGCAGTGCTGGAGAATCTCCTTTCAGAGCTAGCGGGCATGCAGTATAGTAAAGGGTTGCTGGAACAAGCTTTCCTTTTGACTCTCACCGCCCTTATAGACCTTCGTGACAGCCATACTGCCAGGCACTCCAAGAATGTTGCCGATTACAGCGAGATAATTGCCAGGGAGATGGGGCTATCCATCGATGATCAAAAGGCTATCTATCTCGCAGGGCTTCTTCATGACGTAGGAAAGATCGGGGTCCCCAGGTCATCCCTATCTAAACCCGGCAAACTCACCGATGAAGAACTGAGGGAGGTACGTAAACATCCTGCCCTGAGCCACGAGCTTATCGCCGAAATCCCCGGGTTCAAAGGCATAGCAGGGATTGTCCTGTACCATCACGAGCGTTACGACGGCCGTGGGTATCCCCACGGGATTGGAGGAGATGAGATACCCCTGGGTTCCAGGATCCTCTGTGTGGCCGACAGTTTCGATGCGATGGTTTCGGAAAGGGTATACAGGCACGCTATAACAATCCTGGAGGCCATATTAGAGCTGGAACAGTGTGCGGGCACGCAGTTTGACCCGGAGGTGGTGCTGGCGTTCTGCTCCTATTTGAGGAAGAAGGGATTTTCAGCCTATCTCCCGCACGCGGGCGCCTGTACCGCGGAAAGATGAATCCAGGAGGATGGTAGAGAATCTTGATTCGCTAGACAGTCGAGGTGAGCAGGCTATATGAAGGCCTGCCAAGGGGCAGTCCACAGTGTGGGCGTAAGAGAAAGTTTACATGGAGCTATTCTGACTTTATCAATCGGGGTTGCAGCCTTTCCTGAAGATGCCGACAGCCCATCCGGCCTGATACAGGCGGCAATAGGGTTCCTGCGTTGTAGTGGTCATCTACGACGCGTATGCGTCCAACACTATAGCCCCCTTATCGCTGAGCTTTTGATATAGGACACCAGAATGCGCCTTTGGCCGATTAGCTGGAAAGGTATATTGGAAGCATGTTACAGGAAAGAAGTCGCATAATTGCTTCTTCGGTCTTAGTATATCTCTGGTGTTGAGACGATGTAGCTTACGGGTGATGTCTGGACCAGTTTGTGTGAGCATTGGAGCCGAGCATTTCCATGGCGGCCCGGTTGGCAAAGTTGATAGGTGGGTCAACAGCTTCATGGCAAAAAGGAGCGGCACTCAGCCGCTCTTGTTAATAAGGGGGTATATGGGTAAGAGTTGTCGTTACCACCTAAGGGGTTGGTAGCTGGCCATGATTTTAGGTGTTGCGGGTTCGTAAGTCAGGGTAATCTTCCCTGCTTTTTTCATCTTAAGGCTTATGAAGACATCGTCTAGCTCCTGCTCCTGGACGTCGTAGTTGGCTCCGAAGCCCAGACGGTGCTCGCGTAGGGGAAATTCTGCCTTGCCGCCCACCAGGAGGGTATTAAACTCCGAGTTGAAGGTGGCGCGTCCCTGCAGGTTTATATATCCCTGCTGGGTGATTGTCAAAGTGTAGGTGGTATCATCGGGCTCAGGTGGATCGTCCAGGTCGTAATCTGCCGTGAAGCTGCATGAAAGCTTATCGGTAAGAGGCGCCTGGAGGCTGCCCTTGGCGTATTTCCATTTGTTGTTCAGTGCATCATAGGTGGCTGATATTTTAGAGATGGTAGAGCCAATCTTCTGCTGAATTTCAGGCATGACTAGGAAATCTAGTTCTGGGTTGTCATCGAAGTGAAATGGTGTTTCACCGGACCTCTGGATGCGGGTTAGTTTCAGCTCGGCGTAGCCGCCGTTCCACGAGCGGCGGGCCCGGCCGCCGACTGTGAGCTCGAGCCGGTTATCGCCTTGGCTATAAAGAAAGTCTTCTACTGCTCCTTCTAGGCCAAATAAAGTGGAGTTCATCTTATTAGGTAAACTCGTGTCCCAACCTTACCCTATAGCGCTGGGCCGATACGCCTATGGGCTCTTCATCGAAGCTACCCAATCCGAGCCTGAGCCAGCTTGATGGCTGCCACAGGACCTCAATGCCCTGACCTACGAGGTCGTGGCCGCTCACATCGTATTCGTTTGATTGCCATGAGGCTACGATTTGGTGTTTACCCACTTTGAAGTCGTGACTCAGCGTAAGGTTTCGCAGGCGCTCGCCTTCGTCTTTGAACCGCCATAGTATTGAACTCTTTCCACCCAACCAAGTGTAATAGGTGTTTAGAGAACCCTTGCTTTCCCCCGGTTCCTGGCTGAGTTTTCCTGTGCTGTATAGCTGGCCTAGTTTTAGGGAGAATATCCCGTCCAGCTCGCCTTTGCTTTCGTCTGAGTCTACATACAGGGAGCCTACGGGCTGGGAGGCTATCCCGACCTCCCATGAATCGGTGCGGCGTATGAGTTCAATGTTCCAAGGAGTTGACTTGTAGAATATGCCTATGCCGGATATTCCACTTTCCTCTGAGTATTCCAGCAAACCCTCGAGGCTTTGGGTCAGGGCGTAGCGCAGGCCTGCGAAGAGGTCGCCGGCTTCGACCCCGGCGTAGACCTCGGTTACCTGGGCATATGCCGGGGCGGCTGTAAGTATGAACAGCATGCACAGGATCAAGATTACACGGCCGGTTTTCGTCATAGTTTTGCCCCCCCTCTTTCTTCATTTAAAAGCCGGGGCCAAAGGAGATCAGCCCCGGCTTTCAGTGGAAGGAGGCACACTTAGAAGTTTGCCCCGACCCCCAAGAAGAAACCAGAGACGGTATAATCGTGGCTCAGGAAGCGGTATTCAGGGTGGTCAGGCTTCCCATCGCCGCTTATATGCGTCGAGCGATACCCGCCCTTGATGTTTATGTTCTCGCTTATAGCGTACGTGGCGCCGATTTCAAACCCTAACAGAGAGCCCTTGTAGCTTGCCTCAGCGGTTCTATCGGGATCGCCGACATCGCCTTTGACCTTATCAGTCACCGACAGACTGGGGGCGAAGCCCACCGAGGCGTCTACGCCCAGTCCGCTCCCGAAGTTCATCTTGTAGGAGCCTACCAATTCGAGGCCGCTATAGTCGCGGTTGGCTGAGTAGCCTTCGCCTGCCACTTCGAATCCGAACTTGACCCAGCCGGCGCCGATCTTGAGCCCCTGGCCCAGGTTATATACCCCGGCTATATCGAGCTTGCTGTTTCCAAGATCGCCTTTGCCGATGCCGGCGAGCGGCACTGCGTCCGCGCTCGAGGCTGAGTAGTAGGACCCCATTACGGCTATCTTATCCGTGATATCAAAGCTTCCTTTGATCTGGAAGCCGTTTAGGGTAGCGTCGAAACCATTGTCATCGCTGTCGCTGTAATTTGCATTGCCGAATGCATAGTCGAGCGACGTACTTAAACCAGCTGCCAGGGCCATCGGTGCTATGGCCAGGAACAGAGCAAGTACTATACCGGATATATATAGACTTTTTCTCATGAGCTCATTCCCTCCTTAATGTCTAGAATAGGTGACGGGGTTGAGATACTATGTTTTATGCCTGGCAGCGTCAGGGGATATCTCCTACCCCATCACCTACATTTGGTTAGTTTAATACTTCCACATATCCCAACCAAAACCAGAGCTCTTACCAGGCTCGTATTTGGGCCTTACCTTATAGGGTGTGGTCCACGGCGCGCTTGCGTTGCCCGCCTTATCGTAAGCGACTATCTGGATATTGTAGAGACCGATCTTGGTTGGGAGCGTATGGTCCACTATAGCTTTGGTGCCCGATACGCTATATGTCGTGCTCTCATCGCCAACAGTGACAACCACACGGTCAAGAGCAACATTATCGGTAGCGGTGATCTTGAGAGTGCCGTCCTTGATTTCGCCCTCGACTGTCGGGGCTACTTTGTCTTCTACTGGCGCCGGTGGCGCTCCGACTGTCAATTCAAATGCTCTCATGTTCCAGTTACCGATTGCATCGACATATGCAACGTTAAGTGTATAGGTTCCTTCAGCGAAGGTGGGACCGAACTTTATGGTGTAGATGCTCGAGTCTTCAGGATCTGGTGTTGCCTTGAGCATTCCGGTATAGTCGGCAATACCCATCTGCACTTCGCCTACACCAACCAGGTTGTCAACAACCTTGACTTTAACAGGCGACTTGCCGTCCCACTCCTTGGTGACCTGAGTCACTACCGGCGCGGTGGTATCGATACCGAATTCGAACGCTCCGTCGTAGAAAACGTAAGGTTCGTTCTCAATTTTGAACGATATCTTGAATTCATGTATTCCGTCCGCGAGGTTATACCCTGGGATTATTGTGATGAGCTCGCTATTCTCATCCCCGCTCATCACGATATGCTCCACTGGGGTTCCGTCTATCGTGGCGACAATAGAACTCGTGTCAATTGGCCCAGCTACGTTGGGGTTATAATATAAATATAGTTCTGGTTCGTTCATCCGTGAGATTGGTGTATCTTTGCCACTAAGGCTTACACTCTTACTGTCTTGTACGTTGAAATCAATATCGCCATCGATTACAGCGACGGTAATTGTAACTGGATCGGCTGTTTTTTCATTCCCGGCGCCATCGTAGACAGTGAGGTTCAGTTTATACGAGTTCCCCTTTAGCAGTTCCTTGCCATACAGGCTGGCGAGATTAAGCTCGACTCCATCAGATGTGAGGTAGATGACATCTGGATTCTTCTCGGTGTCGCCCTCAAAGACTGAGGTATTATTTACCTCATCAAGGATTTGAAGCTTCGCAAATCCGAGACCCGAGATCTCATCTTTGGCCTTGTATGTAAGTTTCAGCCGGGTGATATCATATTTGCTCGCGGAAGCTAGTGGCGCTGTTATTTCTGGAGCAGTGTTATCCCATGTGCTGGTGAGAACTTTCGCCAGTGCCTCTTTCTCTGCGTCCCCAAGATTCCCGTCTGGGTTGCCGAGCCTGTCATGCGCCAGCACCTTGATTGTGAATGAGTCGCCATCTTTTAGAGCAGATCCCAGGTACTCGGCGATACTGGCCCAGGGCAGGGTTATTGATAGGCTATCCTCGCTTACCTCGTTGGGTGTAATCGTTATGGATTTTGGCCAATTCTCGATGAGTTTATTGTCTGGACCGTACGCCCAGATCATAATCTGCTCGTCGCCCTCAAAACCAGCTACGGCATCTTTGAAAGTCAGGGTGAAGTCTGTACTGGGCCCTACATAAACCGGTAGAGCACCGGCAGTGTATTCAGGGGCGACATTATCAAACACAAAGGTCGATTCTGGGTTGTTCGGGTCGCTCTGACCTTCATTCCCTGCTGCATCTTTTACCTTTAAGACGACGGTATACTTGCCGTTCTCCAGGAACACATCTTGTTTGTTGTCGCCATTTATGTCCCCGTTGAACTCAACGGTCCAGTCAGGCGCGCTACCCGTGACCATTCCTGCATCGACAGCCTCATCATGGTCGATGGAGAAGGCCTCTGAACCGTTAACCAGGACGGCATACCGGGCCGGGTTGGCTTCGCTTACCGTCCAGGTGAACCCGGTGTTGGCCGGACTATTGTCCGCGGTATCATTGGGCCCTGACGTAACGGGGACGACCGGCGCCGTCTTGTCGAGTGTCACTTTGAATGTTTCCTCAACTGTGTGCGGTGAAGGGACATTATCTGCAGCCGTGACGGTAAAGGTATATGTATTATCGCTTACATTACTAATGGTCCACGTATAGCGATCCCCGACAACCTGAGGTCCGCTGATCGTTGGTCCCTCCGGCAACACCGCCAGGCTTACTGCCGCTTTGTCTACTCCCGTGCCCGCGTCAGTTATGGTGACGCTAAAATTTGTGAGACTGGAGACAAAGGCATTATCTGCCGGATTCGGGTTGCTGATAACAGGGGGATTCCAGTCGGCATATAGAATAGCCTTTTTAGAGAAGCTGAAGTCAGTACCCACTAAAGTCCCCGTTATGGTATATTTACCCTCCTGGGCGCCTAGGCTATTCCATTCTTGAATGCTGAGGGGCTCACTGTATACTTTGGGGTCGCTACTATTAACGGTCCCGTCAATAACAAGCAAATCATTGACCCAGACCTTCAATACGGCATCGGCGCCATCGGTGTCGTACGTAACTTCAATAGTCGGTGCGCTATACGCATCTGTATGATATTGCTCGCCAATAGTTAGCTCAGCTGCCATGGACACCCCGCACCCGAGGATTAAGACTATGACCATGGCGAAGATTATAATCGAATGTTTTCTCATAATGGTTTGAGGTCCTCCTCTCTTTCAATAACGTCTCCTTACTCTTCGTTGTACGAGGTCATATATCTCCGGCGAATCTTCAATGTTTCGATTCTTCGCCGTTACCACCAAACATATATCACCCCCTTTGTGAAAGCATTTCATCTACCGCAGGGGTTAGCCGCTCTTCCTTTCATCTTGTTTGCGGCATAACTCTAGGATCTTCTCAGGTGGCACACCCAGGGCTTCAGCCAGTTTTATCAAGCTCCTAACGGTGGGGCTTTTCTGGCCGCTTTCTACGCTGCTAATAAAAGATTGGGCTAGCCCTGATGCCCGGGCTAGATCTGCCTGGCTTATACCTTTTGCCTTACGAATTCTTTGTATCTGTTCCCCGATTTGCCTATCCATGGTGCCACCTCATCCTCATTCTATATCTATGGAGGATTATAGTCAAGCTCTATCGAGAACTAATTTACGCTAAATTTACATTCGCTATATAATCTAATCTTTGTTTAGGCCTGTGTCATGCGTGAATTGCCCTCCTTTTCTGGGGAGAATAAGATCACCGGCGGTTAGTATTGGTACCAGAATTGGGCTTATCGATCATAAAATCTTGTGGGATTTAGCCGATTATGATAGCATAAGATCAATCTCTATAGAGATACTTGATTGGGGAGGTACTCTATTCATGATTGATATTGCGTCTCGTTTAAGGCTCCTGAGAGAAAAGAGAGGGATGAGTATCTATCGCCTTGCCCGCGAGGCCAAAGTGAGCCAGTCTTTCCTGAGTGCGATTGAGGCCGGCCAGAAAGTGCCAACGGTTACGACCTTACAGAAGATATGTGAAGCCTTGGGGATAAGTTTGGTAGAGTTCTTCACTGATGAACCAACACAGGTGCCCAACCACCTCCGTCCCCTTCTGGATGAAGGCCGGCGTCTCAAACCGGCGCAGGTAAAGAAGTTGACGGAATTCCTGGCAAGCCTGAAAGACAACGAATGAATATAATAATTATCCTCTTTATAATCTGTCGATAGAGGTGCCTTGCTTATCGTGGAATTTCGGTAGGGCACTCTATCTTGATTTTTCATGGGTTTACTACCCCTTCCGTGACCTCGCCTGAAATCTGACGTAGAAGCCCGCTCCGAAGTAGCACCAACTCCCTCTACCACGTTATCCGTCTAAACCGCGTCTGGGCCTCCTCGAACCCAGCCAGCGCCCATCGTAATACCCGCTCCCCGTTTCTCCACCTCTTAACCCTCCGGCATACATTTCGCATCCCGCAGTGGCATGAGGGGACATTTTCTGAGGTCATAATTACTTGTACTTTCCCCTGCTTTTATGTACAATGGAGACGGGGGTGTTTCCTATGGTCCCATCCTTGAAGATATTTCACGCTGGGCCCGCTCCTCTTATCTCGGCATTGTTCGATGCCCTTGGGATCAGTAAGACTCTGGATTCTGTCCTTGCCTGGGACGAGACTCAGTGTAAGCTGCCTCCAT
>JABLXJ010000039.1 GCA_013178125.1 Bacillota bacterium
ATGGAGGCAGCTTACACTGAGTCTCGTCCCAGGCAAGGACAGAATCCAGAGTCTTACTGATCCCAAGGGCATCGAACAATGCCGAGATAAGAGGAGCGGGCCCAGCGTGAAATATCTTCAAGGATGGAACCATAGGAAACACCCCCGCCTCCATTGTACATAAAAGCAGGGGAAAGTACAAGTAAATATATACCAGATAACCCTATAAATGTATAATTGTTACTAAAAATCTCACCTTCACATGTGACCTCAAAAAATGTCACCGCATATCCCTTAGGGGTGCGAAATGTAGGCTCGAGAATTGAAGGGCTGCCACTTACTTTTCCGCAGAAGGGGTAATACTTTAGCGGTTCATTCTTCAACATTTGGTGCACGGAATCATAGTAAATCATAGTAAATCGTACCGAACAGGTAATCGAAGCCGCGTTGCAGAGCAAACTCCGCCGATTCGAGACACTCCCGTTCTGGACAGCGAACCACCTCTAAACCGGTCGTTTTACCTGCATCGCATTGAACGCGAGCGAATTCGCTGGCGATGCTGAGGCCCTAGTCTGAAGTTCCGACAGTATCGCTTTCTGGCGGAACTTCAGACTAACTTTTGTTCAATCCCAAGCCTATCAGGGATTTAGGCCCAGGTTCATGGTCTTTACTATGCTCGGATAATGGGAATTGCTGGCCACAACCGACGAACTCCTGTATTAAGCTATCTATTAAGATATTCCACAACCTTCTCGATTTGTTCACGAATGGATGTATCTTTTCCAAACTTATTAGTAAAAAATGCGCTTCCGATCGTAAATGCCCATGGGTTCAGTTCTTTCACCCGATCTAATCTATCAAAGCTTGCAATGCTTCCTGCCATAATCACTTTGGTATTTACTTCAGCAATAAATTCACGGGTTAATTCTTCTGGATCACCCACATACCTATAGGCTAATAAATCAAATCCGTCAACTCCATACGTTGCTATCCTCTTTGCGTCGTCGATTATTTCTAAAATGGATCCCTCAAGCACACTCGGACTGCCACTTACTCTTCCACAAAACGGAGTATACCTTATAGGTCTGTTCTTTAGCAAATCATTCACTGAGCTATAGAAAATGGTACCCATCAGATAATCAAATCCACATTCTAGGGCCAAGCGGGCAGATTCTAGACATTCAGTTTCGGTATATCTTACCACCTCTAAGCAGGTAGTTTTACCAGCATCCTTCATAGCTTTTATTAATTCTTTCATTTTATCAATCGGTAGACCTACATCCTTAAAACCCCAATATTCCACTGGGGCATCTTTACATTCCTCGAAAACCTCCAACGCATTTGGCACTGTTTGATCGTTGTGTGTTAACATAACAATTAACCTAGGTCTCACTACTTGTACCTCCTATAAGCCTATTACATAGAGTGGCGGGCAAAACATGTCACTCCACTTTGATAATTGAATAGTTGTCATAACGATATACAGACCCCAATTTGACCTAGAAGTAGACCATTCCAATGAGCAGGGTCTCCATTTGGTTGGCTGAGGTTCTGTTTATACAACAGGCTCCTACGTTGCATCCAATATTCTAACTAAAATATCCCAAATTATAGTAGCATAAAAAGGAAGCTGTTACAATAAAATTAGCATTTCAACCAGAGCATAAAGTACCACGCTTCATAAGTTTACATAGTCATTCGTTCAGGGTCCCGTGTGTGGTAACCGGATGAGTACCAATAATTCAGCAAACTATACGAGCTCATAAAACTCAATGATAGAGATGTTCCGTCATTCACCCGCAAATATATTAATGAGGGAATCGTAGATGCGAACGTATTGTTTATAGACCCGGGAATAGACTTCTGCGTTCTCCACGTTAGGTTCGAATCGTTCCCCGAGGGTAATCATGTTAGAACAAGCCTCTTCGAGATTTCGATACATTCCGACTGCCTTACCTGCCAAGATCGCCGCACCAAGACAAGCGGCCTCACTACTCTTAGCAGTAAGAACAGTCCGCTGAGTCAAATCCGCCTTGATCTGATTCCATATTCTACTCTTTGAACCGCCGCCCAGACAACGAACCTCAAACACGGAGTTACCCAGTTCCTCGATCACATCTATATTTCTCTTTACAATGCAAGCAATAGCCTCCATAATTGCTCTGGCAAAATGCTCTCTTGTATGATGAAGAGTGAAACCATAGAACACCCCCTTTGCCTTTGGATTTGACTCAGGAGCCATAGCCCCGGCTAGGTGCGGAAGCATGATAAGTCCGTCGCAACCTGCTGGTACATGGTTAACTTCCAACCCTATTAGATCATATGCATCACGGTTTGAAGAAGAAGCGACGATCATTTCTGGTTGACAAAAATTGTCACGAAACCATCTTAAAACCATTCCACCAGTCGTAAACGTATGCATCATATAAGTATCAGGTATCCCGTGATAGTGACATGGCATTCGTCCTAATGGATCAAATGTCGGTTTGTCGACCGTCATACAAATAGCAAGCGCTGCGCCAGTGTTCTCGGAGAAAATACCTGACTTAATATTTCCTACGCCAATAGCTCCGGCTGCCTGATCTAGTGCTCCTGTTGCTACTATCGTATCAGGGCTCAGCCCAAGTTCTAATGCGACTCCAGGGATTATTGTTCCGACTACTTCTCCTGATTCGCGGATTTGCGGTAGTTGATCAGGTGAAATTGATAGAAACTCGAGCATCTCTGGCCACCATTGCTTGCTGATAATATCCCAGTAGGTTGTCGAACATAGTAACGAACCCTCAGCAACAAATTGTCCGGTTAGCCGATAAATGAAGTAATCTTCAATAAGAAGATATTTATATGTGCGTTCAAAGACTTCTGGTTCATTTCGCTTTATCCATAGAATTTTAGAGGCGGGCCACGTAGGCACAAATTTCACCTGACCAGTTCTCTTATAGCACGCTTCATGTCCGAACTCCCTAGCTAATATGTCAGCCTCTTCTTGAGCACGATTATCTAACCAGACGATAGCATTTCTGAGAGGTTTTCCATCCCGTCCTATGACTATTAGCGTTTCACCCTGGGCAGAGAGTCCCAGGGTCCGAATGTCTTTAGGAGGAATTGCTGCCTTAGTTAGTACTTCTCTAATGCCCTCTTTGAAAGCATTCCAATAAGTTTCTACTCCAAGTTCAACTGAAAGAGTAGTTGGAGTGAGTAACTGATACTCCTGCGTCGAAAGGGACATGGTATTCCCGTCTCGATCAAATAAGGCGATCTTCAGAGCTGTAGTGCCAAGATCAACGCTTAAGATATAATCCATTCGGCCGATGCCTCCTTTATCTTTAAGCATTAATACGATCTATCGCCTACCTACCCTACGGGGTAGGCGCACAACTCCAACTCACTACAGCCTTTCCATCACCAACGTTGATGAGAACGTGTGGCACACCTTCCTCAATTAATACAATATCTCCTTCTCCCAGTTCCACATAGATATTCTTATCAGGTATGTGGCAAGCCACGCAGCCCGAAACTACATAGAAAACTTCGTGGGAATTGGGATGACCATGATCAACTGCACCTTTTTGGCCTGGAAATAGCGTTGAAGTTCCAAATAGTATCTTTTCTGTCTTGATATACTCGCGACATTGCTCATCACCCTCCATGAATATCCTGGCTTCATTTTTTCTCACAACTCTGACTGTATTATTCATTACTATAACCTCCTGCGTTCTCTAGAATCTAACATTCCGTTTTGTAGACTTATGTGTCGTAAATGCACATTGGTTAGTAATACTCTGTTAGATTCATGGTCATTGTCGATATCCAAGTCGTAACCGCAACCAGCCTCTACAGATGTATGAGCTTACTAAATCAATACCGCATCTACCATGAACCACAATCCATCTCAACCTCAGCATAATCGTGAGACTTACACAACCCTGAGTACACATCTACTGCGTAAAGTGCATTCTTAACGGCACCAGGGTCAACTGGAAATGGCATATTGTGAATTGACTCCCCAGGGGCACACGCCGCCTTAGCCACCATGTTAAGTTCATCCTCCGTAACGTTGGCTAATCCAATATCAGCCAGTGTTGTAGGAAGGCCAACAGACGAACAAAAATATATTATTCGCCCTATAAGTTCCAAAGGCCGTCCCTCCATGATAAGTTGAGCGATTGTAGCGAAGGCGACTTTCTCACCGTGTAGGAAGCAATGAGTTTGAGGCAACGTAGTGAGCCCGTTGTGAATAGAGTGCGCTGCCGCAAGGCCCCCGCTTTCAAATCCAAGGCCACTAAGTAAAATATTGGCTTCAACTACCCTCTCGACGGCGGGTGTGACCAATTTGTGGTCAACTGCTAGCTTGGCTTCAATACCAAACTGTATAACATTTTTAAAACAGAGGTCAGCCAAGGCGATAGCAGCAGATAAGGCTAACCCCCCTGGAGTATTTCGAGCATTCGCCTGTAAACAGGCCTCAGCCTCAAATTTCGTCGCCAGAGCATCCCCCATCCCTGCCACTAAAAATCTACTAGGGGCGTTGGCGATTACCCGAGTATCCACTAGAACCATCTCAGGGCTCTTCTTATAGAATAGTATTTTATCAAAGGCACCCTCATTCGAATATAGGATAGAAGCGGCGCTACATGGAGCATCACTAGAGGCAATAGTCGGTACAATTACCTCCGGTATATTGAGATAAAATCCAACTGCCTTGGCCGTATCTAGTGCTTTGCCCCCACCAATACCAACGACCACGTTACTTCGGGCTTCCCGGGCGACGCTGACAAGCCGATTAATTTCGCTTTCAGAGCATTCCCCTTTAAATTCCGATATGGTTGGCTCTATATCCTTTTCCACGAGACTTCTGGTAAAATACTCACCCACCAACTGTAATACAATAGGGTCAGCTAGTACCAAAGCCCTATCACCTAGCATACTAACATAGGTACCTGCATCCCGTAAAACTCCCTCACCTTGAACGTAACGATGAGGAGCCACCATAACATGAGGTAACATCAACTGACTCCCCCTACTCAAATCTAGGCTAGGTCCACAGGAGGCTACTCGAGAAAGCCCTAGATTACTATAGGTCGACGGTAAGTTAGTACTCCCTTCAACATATAAGAATTCTATGAGAATCCCCTGAGTAAGCTCCTGTGGATACCGTAACGTAACAGATATCAGGCCACGTTATATCATATAATATTCCACACGGAATCTAGCACTCGACTCCGCACCAATTGACCGCGGTGACGGCGTACGTCTTAGCAGCGGTGATTAACTCCTCAATTTCTACAAATTCATTGATCGAATGGGCAACTAGTATATCACCTGGACCGTAGACTATACTGGGGATACCCTTAAGATCAAGGAATGCAGCATCACAAACCGCCGTAAAGCCCTGATATGTCACCGGTGCACCCGTTGTAAACTCATGGGCAGATGCGCAAACCTGGCAAATAGACGAATCCTTATCAATGTTTGCCGCTGGCCAGTATTCCACCCATTCAATCTTCGGAGGGTGTTCAGCAAGCCAAGGATCAAGCATCGCTACATGATTGATATAGGTTTCGATCTCACGTTTAATATCTTCTGCTGGTTCTTGTGGGGGGAACCAGATTGCATAATCTATCTTGCAGTACTCAGAAACAATAAATGGATCTAGTACTCCGTGAGGTCCTCCTACAATAACACCAGGATGAATTGTGAATTGTCCGGGTTTAAAAAGCGGGTGTCTCTTCGTAATCCCCCATTGCTGTTCTAATTCTTGAAGTGCTCTTAAGATAAAGGTACCCTTCTCAATAGCATTTACACCTATCTCTGACCCTCCCCCGCCAGGGCGAACTAGCTCCCACCTAACTGAGGAATGAGTTGGCTTACCAATGCATGTTACATTCATCCAAAAAAGGCCAGCAGTAGCAGGCTCTATGGCGAGGTGGACAGGCGGGCCTGAGGGTTCCGAAACGATAGCCGCGTCGGCAACATAACCACGTTCGATTGTCGCGGTGGTACCTAATTCGTGGCTCATCGTTTCCTCACCAACAACGCTCTCAACGATCAAATCGCCCTTCAGCTTGCAACCTGCCTCTGCAATAACCTTTGCGGCGATAACTTGGGCTGCAACCCCACCCTTCATATCACAGGCACCGCGCCCATAGATTTTCCCATCCTCAACATTTCCGCTGAAGGGGTTTCCCCACATCCAGTCAGAATAATTTCCAACAGGGACTGTATCAATATGTCCATTGAAGATCAGAGACCTACCTCCACCGGTACCCTTAAATACCGCTACGAGATTAGTTCGTTCTGGTTCCTTCTCAAACATATCGACACGTGCACCCACTGGTGCTAAGATTTTTCGTATCAGTTCATTACACTTCTTTTCGCCGCCAAGTTCTTTGTCTCTATCTACACCAGCACAGTTAGGATTGACGCTTCGAATCCTCACGAGCCCTTGACATAGCTCAATAAGCTCATCTTTTAGCCTGTTACAGGCATCTACAATATACCTAGATATTTCAGGATTTAGGTTATGGTTGGAATCATCATAAGCTTCCATCTAGTTTACCCCTTTCCGATGTTTCTTCAGGTAGGTACCCCCATAGATTAATTTGCAGTTATAGTAGTGGGGGTACCTACCCCTATGGAATGCTATTTCCTCTTTAAAACGTAGTTTCTGGCATCCTGACGAATTCGTTCATGATCAAAATCATTTGCCGCTTTAATGAATCGATTGGAGACAACATCCTCTGCCCGGATTTTATTTAGGATCACCCCAGCAGCATACATGTCATCGATCTGTTTCTGCCATTTCTCCATCAGACAAACACCTAAGCCCTTATCCTTTGTCCACGGAGGAGCCATCAGTGCATTAAGCGCTTTAACTACATCCACCATACCTTTGAAACTCTTCGGGGTGACACCCGGGAAGGTTTCAAGGGCAATTTCCGCCGCAGCTTCGGGATTCTCTAATGAGAAAACAGCCCCCTTAGCTGCCGCTCGCGCGATACGCTCCACAAGGTCCGGACGTTTTTGTATCAACGCATCCGAGACAGTCAAGCCATTACTTTGGTAATCTAAGTAATCCTGCCCGGCAAGAAAACGGAGGCTAATTCCGGAACTTGCCCAGTTTTGATACTCCATTTCCCATGTTAAAACTGCATCCGTCTTCTTTTCCCATACCGCCAATTGCCTGCCTTCTCCCGCTACAACCCACTCGACATCCTTCTCAGTAAGCCCCGCGGCTTTTAAGATCGGGGCGGCAATTACTGTCCATCCCGAATCACCAAGTGCAATCTTCTTTCCCTTAAGGTCCCTGATACTCTTTATACCACTATCGGGGCGAACGCCAAAACCGAAGATATTCGTCTGGAGGGTATCATAAATCATCTTAATAGGAAGTCCCTTCGACCGAGCTGTAATCGCCACGTAACTCGAAGGATATGCTACGTCAGCCTGCCCGGTTGATATTAACTTAGTACAATCAACGGTTCCCAGAGCCGATTCGAATGTAAACTGAATGCCTTCCTCGGCAGCATACCCCATTTTATTTGCTATATGAAGATATACATCCTCCCCTGCAAGCTCGCGTGCCCGGGGAAATACCACTTTTACTGTCTCAAGTTTTCCAGCAGCCAAAGTAGGTACCGCGAAACCGAAGATGAGAAGGCCCAACATCAAAACTACTAGGAAGGTCACAAACAGTTTTTGTTTTCGCGGGTCCACCATAATGTTTTATCCCCCTTTTGTGAATGAATTTAGTCTTAACCCATATACATCGTTAGTAGCTAACCTTCTCTTTTATTCATACATCCCCCCTCAGTCGTAGCGATGGTAGCAAATACCTAGATTAAGTAGAGGTCAAGTCTTTACCTTTCTCATATTCAGCATAATTCTGTCAGATTGCTATTCAGTCTTCGTTTATCCCCCCAGTCATCGCAATTCATATCTCGTTATTCTGACCCCCTACCGCACCCATCGTACCACCCTCCCTCTAAGATAGCTGATAGTCAGGTATATCCCAATTCCAATTAACGCTAAGACCAAAATCAACGAATATAGTAGCGTCGTTTCTAAGGTACTGGCAAAGTAGATCAGCCGATTCCCTAGCCCCCTTGATCCTCCAACAAACTCTGCGGCCACAGCGGTAACCACACTGCCGATTCCTCCAATAGTCAATCCCGTAAATACTGAAGGAAGTGCACTAGGGAATCTCACCTTGATAAAAGTCTGCAATTTAGATGCACCGAGAGAATTCATTAGGTCAAGTTGAAGAGATTCTGTTCCGAGTAAACCAGTAATTGTATTCATCATAATGGGAGGAAATGATGCAATCACAACAGCAATAATCTTAGTCGTAATTCCGAACCCAAACCACAACATGAGGAGAGGCACTAAAGCAACAGTGGGCATGGTAACGAGCGTCAAAATGTACGGAGAAAGAAGCTTATCCAAAAACTTGTATTGTGCGATAAAAGCCCCCAAAACTATGCCAAGACATGCTCCAATGGCGAACCCTCCAAAGACCTCCTTAAGAGTCACGACTGCCTCTGGGAGGATAATGTCTCTAAAGCGGCTCATCAGTGTTGAGACAATAGCCGATGGTGGCGGTATGATCCAACCGGGTATATGAAACGCCTTAATAACAAATTCGGCCACCATTACTACGAGAATAAGTACACTAAAGACAATTACGTTTTCCCAAAGATTTCTTCCTCGCTCCTTCGCTTTCACGCTTTCCCAACTTGCAGACGAATCGGGCTGCAAAGCCTCGGCCACAAGAATCAACTCCTCTCAAACTACCTGAACTTGCCTATCATAGTCTAGGAGTCCAGACCTAATAAAACCTCAAGGATATCTAAATTATGTAATATTTACCAATGAGATCTCTAATCTGCTGAACCTGATCTAGGAAATTTCGTTCCGTAAGCATCTCCATGGTACGCGGCCTCGGTAAGTCTATTTCGACTTCCTTGATAATTTCTCCAGGTGATGGTTTCATCACCAATACACGGTCAGATAAGAGCACCGCCTCGGAAATACTATGTGTTACAAAACAGATAGTTTTTTTGCTCTTTTCCCAGATCGAAAGCAGTTCAAAATTCATCATTTCCCTAGTAATTGCATCAAGTGCTCCAAAAGGTTCATCCATGAGAAGAATAGATGGGTCATGCACCAATCCTCTTGCGATCCCAGCTCTTTGTTGCATACCGCCGGAGAGTTCTCGAGGGAACTTATCCTCAAAAGAGGAAAGCCCAACCAGTTTAAGCAAATCATGTGCACGTTGACGATTCTCGGCGGTGTTTATTCCCAAGACCTCCAAAGGGAGGATGACGTTTGCGAAAGTAGTTCGCCAAGGTAGTAAATTAGGCGACTGAAAAACGAAACCGAGGTCCTTATTGGCTTTCTGAATTACCTCTCCCCGTAACTTAACCGTGCCTTCACTAGGCTTATCTAAACCGGCTATAATACGTAGTACGGTTGTCTTGCCACAACCGCTTGGTCCTACTAAACTCACGAACTCGCCTTCCTTTACGTCAAATGAAACATTGTGTAAAGCCCAAACCTTTCCCCGCTCTGTATAAAACGTCTTAGATAGATTTAAAGCCTCTAATATAATGCTAGCAGGTACCAAAGTGCTCACGCTTAAAGCTGCCTCCAATTTACAATCCCCCTCGTATAATTTAGCTGAGATCACAATAGACTCCAAGAAATATACTGTCGAATAAATAGTCGTCGCCGGGGCTGTGGATATGTGGTCAACGCGTAGCGTTGTCCAAGCATCTGTGGACCCTGTGGGTAACCCCGAAGGGGTTATCCATAAGTCCACAGATGCGCCATATCCACAGCCCAGGACTTGAAGTTTTGGGGCTTTCCTGAGACAATGGCCTTAGGTTGGCAGGGGCAGGTCTGGCCACCCCCTGAGGCATAGC
>JABLXJ010000040.1 GCA_013178125.1 Bacillota bacterium
ACAAGCTTGGAGACGAGGTGTGCAATATCATAAGATACCATCATCATGAGGAAAATGAACTTCCAAGTGACTTCCCGTCGCATCTGCTCCCTCAACTGAGACTATTTAAGCTGCTGGACGGGCTTTCGGCCGGCATGACCAGACGTAATGCTTCCGTGAAGGTTGGGTTCGAAGGTGGGAGGGTCTACATATCAGAGAAAAGTTTGCTCCCTAAATATTCTGGGAGTTACGCGCTCAATCTTTATGGGGGTGAGAGGATTGAGATTGTAGAGGAAGATTCACATCTCATCTATCGCACACAGAGATTAAAGCCAGCCATGGCTTTCAACTATTAAGACTATATGCCCATACTGTGGGGTGGCCGAGGATCGGGATATAAATGTTAGTACCTGCGTATTTTCGTCTAAGCTCACAATATTTTTCATTTTATACAGCCAATTAGTGCCTACGTGTCCTTATTTCGGGTAATCTCGAAAAAAGCGGCGGGAAAAACATATTGACCTGATATAAAAATCTGTGGTAAAAAATAAGAAACATTGGGGAATCAATGAAGCGTTGTTCCTACTTCCTTGGTCGCCGATGGGCAACGCGGAGTAAGTGGCGAACCCGGCCCCAGGACAAGCCGTCCGGGCCGGGTTTTGTTTTGACAGGCCAGCCGGCCCGGGTGGCGCACAAACCATTGGGAGGTAGAGAACAATGAAACGAAGCCTATTAATTCTTACAATGCTGCTCCTGGCGACCGTAGGGTTACTGGTCTTTTCCGGGATGGCGGCCGCTGAACCACCAGACGATACCAAGTACCATGATGTCAGTGTAACTGTCCCCGTGTCGTTAAGACTCAGGCTAGCTGGAAACGTAACCTTCTCCCTTGAAGGTTACCCGCCTGATGAGTACCCTGCTACCTATGGTCCCACCTCGGGTTTTTGGGTCAAGGTGCACTATAACCAGTCTGGAAACTGGCAGGTGCGCGTCGTTGGGCCCGCAAACTTCACCGGCCCCACGACAAAACCGATCAGTGACCTCAAATGGAGCACCGAGGCACAGGGCACCTACACAGCCATGAGCAACACGGCGGCTACAGTGTTTTCAGGGACCGCCAAGACTACCGGCTGGGCGCAGCATGATGTCTTCTACAAGTTAGTCCTTGACGGGAACGAAGCTGCCGGCACCTACACGGCCACTATTACATACATCCTTGTGACAATCTAAGAGAATCAGGAGCGAATCGGAAGATGCCTGCGACTATGAGGCCAGGAGAGCTGCGCAGGGTGGCCATCAAAGCCACCTTGTTCTTTTATATCACTGCCCTGATTTTCTCCCCCCTCCAGGCGCAAGCCGCCACGGACATGGGGGTCAGTCCCTCCAAGCTTGAATTGCTCCTCGACCCCGGGGAGTCGACTACAGAGATCATAAGGGTTACCAATTCCGCCCCCGATAGGATCCACTTCAAAGCATACGTAATGGATTGGCTCCTCTCCCAAGAAGGCGAGTTTACTCCCATTCCGCCTGGAACAGGAGAGCGCTCGGCAAGCAGCTGGGCCAAGGTCGTCCCCATAGAATTTGACCTGGGGCCAGAGCAGACACAGGACGTCCGCGTCAGCATAAGCGTCCCTCGCGGAGTCTCCGGCGAGTATAGGACCGTTGTCTTCTTCGAATCAGCCCCTTCACAGGTCTCAGGGATGTTCGGGGTCTCCGTGGTGGGCAGGATTGGGGTTGTAGTGTATGTAAACATACGCGGAACTATTAAAAGGGAGGGGGGCGTTGCGGATCTCACGGTTGACTATGACAGGTCCAAAGAAATGCTTACGGGCCGCATCGGGTTTGAGAACACAGGGAACACTCACCTCGTGCTGAACGCGACGGTAGAATTGAAGGACGCAGGCGGGAGAAGGGTCGCGCTCATCGAGGAAACGCGTGGCGTATGTCTACCCGAAAGCTATGTGCAACTGCCCTTCAGGTGGCAGGGGACCCTCTCGCCGGGCGAATACATAGTCCTTGCCGTCATCGACTACGGAGGGGCAACGCGGATAGCGGGCCAGACGGTACTTGAGGTGCCTGAGTAAAAGGCCGGGCCGTTTACCCTGTCTCCTGAGGGCCTGCGAGCAGGTTTTAGCTGGAAAGGGGCCGTCTCATGCGCCAACCGCCCCACGCCTAAAGGCGGGGGCACCCGACGCCGCATAGTCTTGGATCATCGGGAAGGTCAGGCGATGCTTTTTTCGAGGAGAAGGACGGTAAGGCTGGAGGACTATTGTCTTCTTTGTCTATGTCTGATTGTAGCTGTCATCTTTCTTGCGTCTCCTGTATATGCCCTGGAGCTGATATCTCCCTCCGAGATGGAAGGGGAACCAGGAGCATTTATAACCCATGTGTTCAAGGTGCTAAACGACTCCGACAGGGAGGAGGTATGCGATGTCCGCGGCGGCTCAGAGAACGGATGGGATACCATCGGGCTTACAGCCTCTGTAAAGCTGTCGCCAGGAAAGAGGACGCTCATCCCTGTTACTGTCCATATTCCCGACAGTGCCCCTGCTGGTACAGAAGACGTGCTTGAACTCGTCCTGCTGCCGAGGTCGTCGCCGGGCTTGGAATTAAGGGGAAGGACAATCACCAAGGTTGCCCTTGTCTCCAAAGTCGCTCTGGCGCTGCCGGAGGGGAAAAGCGGTGAACGAGGGACGGCCGTCATATACGCGGTAACCGCGGAAAACAGGGGGAACGGCCAGGACGAATTTGAGGTTACAGTGAGTTCTCTTTTGGGCTGGAAGGCGGAAGTCTCTCCTTCGAGGATTTCGCTGAGCCCGCTCCAGAACGGTGCGGTCTATATAAAGCACTTTATTCCCAAGAATGCCCCCATCGGGAGCACGGACCGGCTGACTATAGTCGTAAAGTCAGTTAACCGGCCTGAAGTTTCCGCTCAGGGCTTAATTGCCACAACCGTCGCCGGCTCAGTAGTCCCGTCTATGCCCGACGAAAAGCTATTCTATGTCCTCCCGGGGGAGGTCACGGTGAATATCCCGCCTTCGCTGTTTTCCGGGAAGCTGGAGGAATTCGGTCCCAGCCTCAGACTGTCAGGCCCCTTGAGTGAAAATCTCCGATTATCGGTTGATATGACAGGGCTTCTCGTATCCAAAACGGGAAGTCCAATGATCCTCCCCAATTATCTTCAGCTCACCGGTGATACCTGGAAGGCATCATGGGGAAGCCTGCCGGGCGCTCCTTTAAGCTGGATGGCGCGCCCCGAGTACCCCAAGGGGATCATCCTGTCAAGCACCGGGAAGACGGCATCGGTGAGTCTCGCTCTGGGGGAAGGCAACCAGGCGAATCCTGAGAAAGAGGGGCGGCTGGCGGAACTAACAATGGACCTCTCGCCGGGGAAATCCACGAGTGCGCGGGTTGTTTATTCAGAATTCTATGGGGATGCCCTTCCCCTGTTCCAGGGGAAGGGGATGTTCGGCTTCGAGGCGCAACGGAGACTGGATCCTAGGCTTACCCTGACTGCCGGGTATGGAGTCTCCTTCGACAGGGAAATGCCGGACGTAGGGGAACGCGTAGCTACCGTGGGTCTACGGCACGACAAGGATGGAATCGCCTTATCCCTTGGGCTCGGCAATACCTCGCCCAGCGAGGCCAGATATGGTCAAAATCTCTACGAGGCCACCCTTGGAGTAGGGAAGATCGGCACGGCAAACCTTACTGGCTCGTTCAAGCTCACCAGCGAATACGGGCCGCCTCGTGCCGACAGGGCCCCGTATAATTCCTCGACAGGGAGCATTTCAGTGGGCCTGGGGGGCCACCTAGACTTAAGGGGTGAGTTTTCTAATTCCTACAGCCAGGATCCCCTGCGGGAAGAAGAGGACTTCTCGTCTTCGACCCTCTCATTGAGGTGGGGTCGTTTTCATACGGGCGCCACATATGCTATGTCGCTGAGGAGAAAAGAGATGGTATATCCGTCGACCTCAAAGGATTCATATGTTGAGACGGAAATGGAGCTCGGATGGGGGCGGCCGGTAGGGGATGGCAGATTTGAACTTAAGGTTTCACGCGAGCTTACCCAGTTTAAGTCGGGGGAGCTCTCCGGCACCGTGGGCGCCGCGGTTAGGGGAGAGATCCCTCTATGGGAAGGAGCGGCGAGGTTGGCCCCCTTTCTCGAGATTGAAGAATCCCGGTACCAGGGGATCCCCAGGCACATCGCAACCATAGGCCTCGAGGGGAAGCTTGCGCTCGACTATGCGAGCACCGTGTCCTTCGGGTGCAAGTTTTCGGGAGGAGGGGCGGGGACGGCGTTCGGCTTTGAGAGATTCGACAAGGGAGAATACACCGTTTCCTTCACGCGAAAGTTCAATTATCTTATCCCGAGGGCCACCGCGAAGATCAGGGCGGTTGTCTTTGAGGACACGGACGGGGACGGGGCCATGGGCCCAAGTGAGCTGGGGGTTCCAGGCATAGGCTTGCGCTTGGAAGGGACGGCATCTAAGACCGGGAAGGACGGCATCTGCGAATTCAGAAGCCTTCAGGCGGGCACGCACGTCCTCTCCCTGGACGTGGCTTCCATCCCTGTGACGATGGGATACTTAGCCAGGGATGTGAAGGTAACCTTAAGGGAACGGGAGACCAAGGACGTATACGTGGCGCTCTTCCGCGGAGGCTTTGTTGGGGGCAGGATCAACGTCGAGGGAGAGGAGGAGTCGAAGAAGGACCTCCAGGGCATTCTCATAAAGGCAGTGCCATTAGGCCTGAAAGATGGGAGTGCCTACGAAAGGAGGGCGTTCGTCGGGTCTGACGGGAGGTTTACCCTCACTGGTTTGTATCCCGGGGAAAACCTCGTCAGCATAGAATTACCAGGTAATCTCTCAGAGAGATATGAGATAGTGACCGGCAGCCTTACCCCTAAGGTAGAACCGGGGGAGACGGTTTCCGATGTGACGTTCACCTTGCGCGCGAAGGTGAAGCCCATAGTGACAACCTTCATAGCCGAGAGGAGCCCTTCACTCAACATAAAGGTGCAGCCTGAATCGATCCCGTGCAGGGCAGAGCCCAAGGTGACAGTCGAGTCCTCCCTTGATCTTGCGGGCGTGACCGTCACCCTGCCCACGGGGAAGATATTTACTCTTGAAGGGAAGGGCCGCAAGTGGGCGGGCCATATCGAGTTGCCTGAAGACGCGAAGCCGGGCCCCGTGCAACTCACCGTAACGGCCGTTGAACCTTCGGGAGCAAAGTGGACCCGCCGTGTGCCGGTCGTAATCACGGAGTCAGGTGAATTGGTAACGGCCCGACTCATCCCTGGGACCCTTTACGCCGGGCAAAAGGCCAGACTTACCGTGAGCTCTTTGGTGGCCATGGATGAGATAACAGTCTCACTCCCCTGGAGGGATGACATGCAGGTGAAACCGGAGGATCCTTACATGTGGGAATCGGACTGCCCTGTGCCCCCTGATGCAGCACCGGGGACTTACGTAGTCCGCGTGAATGTCACCACTCTGAGAGGTGCCTCTTTTGATCGCGAGCTGAAGCTTACGATCCGAGAATAGGGCGCGGGAACCCTTGTAACGCCCCTATGGCGTTACAAGGGTATACTTAAATGTGGTCCCGTAGGTGGTTCCGCCGACTTCCTCCCCTGTAAGCTTCAGCCTATAGTATACGTTAAATTGGGCCCACCCATTTAGGCGGTTGCCGGAAAAGAGCAACACCCCGAACCCTTCCCCACCCCCGCCGGGGAAGCTTGTCCACGTCACGCGGTCGGTAGACCACTCCAGCTGGGAGATCGGTATCGTATTCGTTCCGTCGGTGAGGTCGCCCGCTGGCTTGACATACAGGAACCACTGACGTGCAACATTCGAATGTATTTTTATAGCTACCGCACCATCACGGCCCTCCCCGGCGAGTGGATAGTAATATGCCGGGTAGTCCGCAGGAGGATACGAGCTCTTCTCCTTTTCCCGGGCAAAGTCAAAGGCCAGATCCCCGGCTTCCACAAAGATCTTTATTGCTTCAGGGATAACAACCTGGACTAGATGGGTCGCCGTATCATTGGTTTGCGCGGAGACTATATTTGTCGTGAGGGCTACTACTATGAAAAGTAACGTTGAAAATAAAATTGACCTCTTCGGTAGCCCGGCCATCATAGCAACCACTCCTGCCTTAGACCCGAGGCTTTGCGCCCCCGCCTTTCGGCGGGTTTGCCCTTTCGGAGATCTCGAGTATATCCCTTTTGGTTTTATGTTACCACTTTTGGGGTTATGATGCAAGGGATCTTTGCCGTCAGAATGAGGCGAGAGAGTTGCATGAATTCCCGATATAGCATAGAATCAACAGGAAACGGACTACTGAATTCATCGAATTTCTCAACCATATCGTTAGCTTTTACCCGACCGGGAAGATCCATATCATCCTCGATAATTACAGCATCCACAAGGCCAAACTTGTACAGGAATGGCTTACCAGTCACCCGAGGGTAAAGCTGCTCTACTATTTACCATGTTACATGCCAGAACTCAACCCTGTAGAGAAGATTTGGTGGCGTCTCAAGGCAGTAGTTGCAGCAAACCGACTCTACAGTAACATGAATGCGCTCATAGACGCTGTAAAGACGTTTTTCAAAGAACTAAAGGCTTCGGAAGCCTTAACGCTTGCAGCATAGAATCAGTTGAAAACTTATGAGAGAGATCGTTGATTTCTCCCATTCTATGCCAATATGGTGCGGTGAAATCCCGGAAAGTGGCCACCGTGCATGGTCAGATTGGCAACTGCTGGGGAATATCAACAGTCTCATGGGACTTTACTTAGACGGCGATAGACGTTCAATAGCGATCGGCATTTAGTCTTTAGGACGTCCTTCAAAGAAAGCCAGAAAGGCCTCGACCACTTTAGGATCAAATCTGTTGCCACTTTGATTTCGAAGGTAGTCTACGGTCTCCGCATGGCTTATAGGGTCTCTGTAGGGCCGCCGGCTACGCATGGCGCAGTAGGTGTCGACAACCAGGATGATACGTGCAGAAATGGGGATTTCTTCCCCTTTAAGACCTTTGGGATAGCCGCTCCCATCATAATATTCATGGGTGCTGGCCACGACCGGAGCAATTTCTTCAAAACCCGGGATGTGTTTAAGGAGTTGGGCGCCGATTTCCGGATGCCGTTTCATCACCGCCCATTCTTCTTCCGTGAGGTTATCTGACTTATCCAGAATACTGTCTGGGATCCCGATTTTCCCTATGTCATGGAGGAGGGCGGCAAGCCTCGTCTTTTCTATTTCTTCCTTGGGGAGGTTGAGCCGTGTGGCTACTTCTACCGCGAAACGCGACACCTGGTGGGAGTGATGGTATGTCGACCTGTCCTTGAGGTCAATTGCGTGGGCGAGGGCGTATACGAAGCTATTCTGGATCTCTCTTTGGAATAAAGCCCCGGGTTCCACAATCGGGTGAGTGCCATAGATACAAATCTGGTTGCCCCCCATGCGTTTGGCCCGGAACAGCTCCTGGTCAGCCTTGTCCAGGAGCTCACGGGCAGAACTTGCATCAGAGGGGTACGTTGCGATGCCCGTGCTTATTGTGAGGAGTAAAGATATCTCGGGGGTGGGTTGGTAGAGGGTGGATCCTATCGATGTCATTATCTTTCGGGCTACCGATGCAGCTCCGGCTTTATCTGTATCAGGGAGCAGGATTACGAATTCATCCCCTCCGTATCGGGCGATTATATCTGTGGAACGAAGACAGTCACGTAAGACGGAAGCTAGGTGTCGGAGGATCTCGTCACCTGCAAGATGTCCATAGAGGTCATTGATGGCTTTAAAATTATCGAGGTCACACATGATTATGGAGAACATCTGATGGCTCCGTTTGCATCTTCTAATCTCCTCATCAAGCCTCTCATAAAAATACCTGTGGTTGTAAAGTCGGGAGAGGCTATCCCGGATCGCCTGAGTTCTCAGCTCCTCTACAAGGAGGGCATTTTTCAGTGCCACAGCAGCGTAACCGGCAAAGGCTGTAATGAGAGAAAGCTTCCTCGCAAAGGCTCGCGGGCGTAAGCTGTGCGCATAGAGAACCCCGCGGACCCGCCCATCAACAATCAGTGGAACGCCGACATAAGACTTTATTCCTAATTCGATAAGGACCGGGTTTGAGCTCCGATGGCTTGTCTCAACGTTGTGAACGAGGACAGGCTCTTTTGTGCCGATTATCTGCATGGTAAGACCTTCTGGCCTGGCTCTACGCTCTAAAGGGATGACCTTCGTGAAGTCTTCCACGCTCTTGGTAAGACTCCCCTTCTCGTCTACCAAGGCGATACTGGCGTAGTCGGCCTTCAGGACCTCACGGGCGAGGCCTATGATCCGCGTAAGGATCAGCTCTAGTTCAGGAGAGGCGAATAAGGATTCTATAGATTTCAATAATTTCTGTAAATCGGCAAACTCCTTTGGGTTAGAGGTTTCAACCATTACCGTCTGCCTCCTTAGCCGCAATCGTTCTTCCTGGCTTTCTCTTAGGACTCTTAAGCATCGTGAGTAGCGTCCGTATAATGGTGTAAAAAGGAGTAGAAGGGGCCCGGAAAGAAGGAAGGGCCACCATTTGACGGGACATGACACTGATATAGCCTTCAAGAAGCTTTTTCTCCCGACCTTTTTATGACTATTTCAACCCTCCGATTTAGCCGCTTAAAATACTCACTAGCATTGGGATATGCGGGTTTGAATTCTCCATAACCAACGACCTCAAATTGTTCCGGTTTCAAATCACAGCTTTTTATAAAATACCTCACGACTGCCGCAGCGCGAGCTGCAGAAAGTTCCCAGTTAGACGGGTAAAGAATGGTATCTATCGGTATATCATCCGTATGTCCTTCCACCCTTATCTCTGCATCCGGTACCTCGCGCAAGACCTTACCGATTTTTGCAATTATAGGGAGGGCTTCTGGTTTTAATTCACTTTTGCCGAGATCGAAGAGTATCCTCTCCCCAAATCTAACGACTATGCCTCTATGTTCGTCCAGCGAAACACTTACCTCGCCCTTTAGCCCCTCTTTCTCTTCTACTAGGCCACGGATACGGTTGAATATCTCTTCATCTGATATTCCTGGAGGGGCTTTTGATCCATCAAACGTTACTACTGTCTCGATTGATAAGGCTTTCCTGAATGATGCTACAATCTGTTGAAACTTCTTTATATCCACCCTTGAATAGCTATAAAGGAGCACAAAGAATGTCAGCAGGAGAGTCATCATATCCGAGTAAGTCAGTATCCATTCGCCTTGCCCCTGACTTTTGTTCTTTTTTTCTCCAATAAAATCTGGCAACATATTTGACCCCCCATCTGTCAAGCAGTAATGGATTCATCTGAAATATTTTCAACCTGATGTGCGCCTGCTTCCTGTGCCTCCCTTGGGGCGGGGGTCTCCTCACGTTTCTTGGGCGCCAGGAAACGGTACAATTTTTCTCTAATCAGCCGCGGAGACTCCCCATTTTGTATTGCGAGGAGTCCCTCCACCATTAAGAGCTTTACGAAAACCTCTTGCTCACTCCTCATTTCCAGCTTCCCGGCAAGGGGGTTACAGATGAGATTCGCCCAGAGTGCCCCGTATAAACTGGTGAGCAATGCAACAGCCATTCCCGGGCCGATTTTATCCGGGCTATCCAGGTTTCTTAACATCTGAACCAGCCCAATCAGCGTCCCGATCATGCCAAATGCCGGCGCTAGAGAAGCCATGGTTGCCAGGATCCTCT
>JABLXJ010000041.1 GCA_013178125.1 Bacillota bacterium
CATAGACAGGCTAATCGGGGCTGGAAGCTCGCTGCTTTATATTACCGTGTTTCCTGATAAGGCAGAGCAGTACGACAGCGAGCCGAGGTCCATCTCCCCGGCGCTTGGCGAGGAGGTGCCGGAGGAGATCATCAAAAGGCTCAGGAAGAGCGACCTCTTCAACAAGGCGTATGATGAGGACGGCCTGAAGTCTGCGGATTTTGATAGCTACCCACCTGTGCAGGCTACCCTCAAATCCTTCGCCAAAGCATACGACGAATTCGTATCGTATGTCATGTCGTGATCATGTAAGAAAATAGGCCAAGATGGGCCAGGCTGGCTCTGAGATGGATCCCGTACAGAATGCGTGGATCAAATAAGTGAAATTGTCGAGGGAAATGTATTGGCTAATCTAAAAGTGACCCACCTGAGGGGTAAACGGTCACGAAAAAAGGGTCCCAGCACATGAGGACTACCGCATTATCTATCTTGCCGACCTTACCCTCATAGCGGTAGACATCGTAGAGCTTACCATCGACCGTGACAGTGTTGAGGTCGCTCTCCATAATGTATTTGAGGAAATCGGCAATAGATATGCGGATACCCTGGGGATATATGATACGGTTACGCTTAATAGCTCCTATTGTATGCATCCCATTTTCCAACCTGGCTTCAATTATCTTTTGGGAGATATATCAGGGGTCAGTTAGGATATAGGTCCTATCCTAGTACCTTACTTTTTAAATTCCAGTTTATGTCCTTTATAGTAGTCCTCTCTGACTGGTTTTGAACAGTTTTGAGGCAAATTCCAGGGTGGCGACCCCTTAATATTGCGGGTTCCAGGGCTTAAAGGGTAGGTTTTGAGTGACGTACTCTGGTCTACAACCAAGTCTGTAGTAAAATCTGTAGTAACCATTCAAAATGTCATTAAATCTATATGTACCAAGGCTTCGGAGACTTTGTAGTAAAAGACAACGCGTAAAAAGGGGGCTCCTACTCTACCTTGGTAATAAGGGTCTTACCAGGTAAGGGAGTAAAAGTAGTAATAGTTTGAATAAAGCAGCTCATGTGTAAAGGGAGGTGCTCAGGAGAGATAGAAATCCCTTTCCTCCACACCTGGTACTCCCTCAAAACTATTCCCGGTACCCAAAAAGGGAACCTGCTGAGATAGAAGTAGCGCACCCTCTCTTCCAGGCTATACTACAAATAGCCCTTAAGTGCTGGATATGACGGCTTTAGAAGCGTAGTAAACAAGGTCACTACAATTTTTACTACATCTTTTCCCCCTGAAGAAAACGCATTTTCCCCTAGTAGAAGATACGAACAACGATATACGCTTTCTCTTCCCCAGGTCATACTACAAATGGGCTAAATACCGACATGATGGGATTTAAGTAGGTAGTAAGGAGTTTATCTACAGAATTTACTGCGATTTCCCCGGGTCGGATAAGAGATCCTCATCAAGAATGCAGGAGTCTATCGAATTTGGTCGAAATCTCAAATAGGCAGGTCAAAGCAAAGGCCGATGGCAAAGTTTCAAAGCTATAGGGGCATGGCGCTGCTTTTTAGAGAAAGTCTATACACACATGCCCCCACGTAGTAGATAGGTGGTACTATAACCCGCTATGCTGTGAGACTATTTGATTGGATACTCTCTTTTATTGCAGTAATCTCTTTGCAAGATCAACGGCCGAGCTTGCATCAGGGGCATACCCATCCGCCCCGATCTCGTTCGCATACTTATCCGTCACAGGCGCTCCCCCGATCATGACCTTTACCTTATCCCTCAGGCCCGCTGCCTTCAAGGCCTCTATCGTCTCCTTACTCAAAGTCGTCAACTGCATACGGTGGAAACTTTTCGGACAAAGTTTTCCGCGTCACGCATCCCTTTCACCCCTGGTTCGGGCTGGAATTAGAATTACTGACGGTGCGGAAGAACTGGGGAGAGGAGCGGGTTATCTTCACCGGCCCCGACGGCCGCGTGCAGTCAATGCCCGTGGCCTGGACGAATCTCGCTCCTGCGGATCCATTCGTAGCTCTGGCGAACGGCCGCTCGTTGTTTAGGCCCGCCGACCTTTTGGCCTTAGCCCATCTTCTCCGGGCTTTGGCGGGACAAAACGACGGTGGTATGTAAAGCAAATTTTGCCGCAGCTGTAAATTCAATTATGCCGGTGAAGCCGGGGCATGAAAAAGCCGTCAAAGAAAGATATTGATAAAATAAGATTAATTGCTTCCAAGGGCTTGACACCGCAAATATATATGGCATAATTGAACTAACATAGTCTGCGGAGGTGAGCTATGGACGAAAAGGAAAAAGCCCTGCGGGATTGCCACGCCTTCAACCCCCGTCCGGAAGCCGTGAAGGACGAGCTTTTCCGTACGGGAGGGAAGTTCTTCGATCCCCGGGATTTGGTTCAGGTCAAATATGAGATGCTTCGGCGCGTCCAGCGGGACGGCGTCCCGGTCTCCCGGGCCGCCCGGGATTTTGGCTTTTCCCGCCCTTCTTTCTACCAAACCAAGGCGGACTTTGCGGCCCGGGGGCTGCCTGGGTTAATCCCGGAGAAGCCTGGTCCACGAGGGGCCCACAAGCTGACCGGGGAGGTGATGGCCGTGATCGATGAATGGCTCCTCGAAAAGCCGCCTCCCCGGGCAAAGGAATTGGCCGGACGCCTCCGTCAGCAGTTCGGCATCGAGGTACATCCGCGCAGCATCGAACGGAGCCTCCAGCGCCGGACAAAAAAGGGGCACCCAAAATAGAGCAGGCCGACTGGGTTATGCGCTACGAGGCGCTTCGGAAGGTTGTGACAGAAGGGGTTTTGGGGCCTACCCCCGTTCGGGGTTTAGCTCTCTTTTTGCGCCGCGGCCTGGCCGGATGGATGCAGGCCTGGTCGAGCCTACCGCCCCCTTTGCCACATCGGGAACGCCGGGTTTTCGAAGAAAAAAACGAGGTGGTTTTGCTCCTGGTGGAGATGGCCCTGCAGGCGGAAGGCTGCGGCAAGCGCTGTCGGCAACCATAGTACCCGGAACGGCCTAGCTTATCCGAGCACCGCTTGTGAGGTGGGAGTAAATCCGGCCGACTGGGTCAGGGTTTAAAATTGCTATCGAGTCAAGGCTGACGGGTTTAAGGGTGGTTCTGTCAAAAGCCCGGTGTGCCAAAATCAAGGGGGTGAGAAACCATGGATCGAGAAATGCACCAAAAGGTTACGGCCCGGCACCTTAAGCGCGACGCTTACCTTTACGTCCGCCAGAGCACCCTGCGCCAGGTTTTTGAAAATACGGAGAGCACCCACCGCCAGTACGCTCTGAGGGAGCGGGCCGTGGCGCTGGGCTGGCCCACCGAACGGGTGGTGGTCATCGATGAGGATCTTGGGCAATCGGGCGCTTCGATGGCGGGCCGGGAAGGGTTTCAGAGACTTGTGACCGACGTTGGCATGGGGCGGGTTGGCATCGTCCTGGGGCTGGAGGTCTCCCGCCTGGCCCGCTGTTCCTCGGACTGGTACCGTCTACTGGAGATCTGTGCCCTTACCGACACCCTCATCCTGGACGAGGACGGCCTCTACGACTCGAATTCCTTCAACGACCGGCTCCTCCTGGGACTTAAAGGAACGATGAGCGAGGCCGAACTCCATTTCCTGCAGATGCGCCTGCGGGGAGGCATCCTCAGTAAGGCCCGCCGGGGGGAACTGAAGGCGCCCCTGCCGGTCGGTTTCGTGTATGGACCCGACAACCAGGTGAGCCTCGATCCGGATCAGCAGGTGCAGGAAACCTTGCGCCTCTTTTTCCTGACTTTTCGGCGCACCGGTTCGGCTACCGCCACGGTGAAGGCCTTCCGCGAGCAAGGAATCCCCTTTCCCCGCCGCCTGCGCACAGGACCCCGCAAAGGGGAACTCGTTTGGTGTCCGTTAGTCCATTCCAGAGCGCTGCAGATTCTTAAGAACCCCCGCTATGCCGGCGCCTTCTTTTTCGGACGAATGCGTAACCGGCGGGGTCCTGACGGTCGCCATAAAACAGATAAGCTCCCGCGTGAAGAGTGGATCTCCCTTTTGCCTGATGCTCATCCGGGATACATCTCCTGGGACGAGTTTGAGGAAAATGGACGGCGGCTTCGCGACAACGCCCGCACCCTGGGAACCGAACGCCGTAGCCCGCCCCGGGAGGGCCCGGCCCTGTTGCAAGGCCTCATCATCTGCGGCCGTTGCGGCCGACGGATGAGCTTCCGCTACCACCTCTACCGGGGCAGACTCGTTCCCGACTACATCTGTCAACGAGAGGGCATTGAGCATGCCGAACCCCTTTGCCAGGCTATTCCTGGGCGCACCATTGATGAGGCCATCGGACAACTCCTGGTCGAGTCCGTCACCCCGATGGCACTCGAGGTCGTCCTGGCGATCGACGACGAGTTGCAAAGGCGGGCCGACGAAGTGGAACGACTGCTCCGCCAGGAAGTCGAACGGGCCCGTTACGAGGCGGACCTGGCTCAGCGCCGCTACCTGCGGGTCGATCCCGATTATCGACTGGTGGCCGACGCATTAGAGGCCGCCTGGAACCAGCGGCTGCGCGAACTGGAAGAAGCCCAGCATCGGCTCGAGGAGGAGAAGAAGGCAAAGGTTACCGTTTTAAGCGAGGAAAAGCGCCAACAGATCAGGGAATTGGCCGCAGACTTTCCGCGGCTGTGGCAAGACCCCCGCACCCCCTCCCGGGAGCGCAAACGAATGGCTCGGCTACTGATCGAGGACGTTACCTTGCTTAAAGGTGAACTGATCACTGTCCATGTGCGCTTCCGGGGAGGGGCTACGCGCACCATCCAACTACCGTTGCTTCTCAGCGCTCCCGATGCCCGTCGGACTCCCCGCCAGGTGGTGGAGGAAGTTGATCGCCTCCTAGACCAATATACCGAAGAAGAGGTCGCCACGGAGTTGAACGCGCGGGGCTTTCGCACCGGCACCGGCCAACCGTTCGATGGACAGTTGGTTCGCTACATCCGGTATACCTACAAGTTGAAGGATCGCTACGCGCGCCTACGGGAAACCGGTCTTTTAACAAAGAAAGAAATAGCGCAAAGACTTGGAATCGTCCCGCGCACTGTCTCATCTTGGCACAGGCAGGGATTACTTCAGGGAATCCCTTATGACGAAAAGGGGGAATGCCTCTATCAACCGCCGGCTAACGATATACCACCAAAAGGAAAGCATAAGCGTTCCTGGCTTCAGAAAAATGCTGCTCTATAATCGGAAAGGAGTGTAGTCTGATGCATCGCCCTTGGTCTGAGCTCTTCTTACCCTACAGAACTGGGCAGAAAAGCCAAGCATCCTGGCGAACTCATCAAATCGCGGGTGGATCACCTTCTCCCCGCTGTCCGGGTGTCTGATTACTACCGTCGCCATATTATCGTAGAGGACCTTCTTCGGAAACCCACCAAAGTACTGAAACGCCCGTTCATGGCAGCTAACAAGGCAAGGTAGAGCCTCACTCACAGTAAACTCAGCATACATGTAGCGGGAATACCCCAGGGTCATAACAAAACAGTGGAGCTTGCGACGCTTCCCCTCGTGCATTATGGTACCGAACTCGCCCCAGTCAACTTGTGCCTGCTCACCTGGCTCGGTTTCGTAGCGAATAGTAGGGGTATTGCGAAATCCCTTTCGCAAGGGAGCCATGAACTCCCTGAGCACTGTCTTGCCACCCCGGTATCCCTGGGCCCTGATCTCTCTCAGGATAACCATGGAGTTGGTAACACCTTGGGTCATTCTCTGGATGATGTAGTCTTCAAACCCCGACAAAACCCCCGGCCGCTTATGGGTCTTTTCCTTGACTGGCTCACCCTTACAGTGCTTAGCTACTGTTCGGGGATCAATGTCCAGTCTCTCTGCGATCTGTTTGTAATAGAGGCCTTGTTCCCTTAGTTGTCGAATCTCCATTACAGTCCTACCTCCAATCGTCATATTTGGCACCTCGCTTGTGCTAGAAGCTTAAGGTGCCTTTCGATGGTGAGGTAGGACTATCATCCTCAGTGACATCAATTTCCGGTGAAACTACATTTTTCCCCGATGATTTCTTGCAATTTTCCCCGGTGATTAATTGCAATTCCCGCGATGATTAATTACATTTTACTGCCGATGTTAACAATATATGTGGGCAATATGGGTTTAATTCTATAAAAGGTACGATACATTTTGCTACCGAAGATCCTAACGCACCGATTTCATATGTGGAGGGTGGTATCGGCACTCGCTGGACTGCTGCTAGTTTGGGAGTAAGGTTCAAGTTCTAGGATAAATGAATTATCGAACTTTCTAGGCGAACTTAGCAAGCCTACTACGGATGTTGCCTTTTCGGTAGGCATTTATTGGTTGGCCAAGGTTTCTAAAGTAAAAGGCCCTAAAAGGCGTTGAAAAGGCCGGACAGGTATTAAACCTATCCGGCCTTTTTCGTGGCCTTTTAGGAGATTCCTCGCATACCCTATCGAAGGGGCTACATCCCACAATATATTGGGACAATTCCTAAGGATGGCTACAACATATGAAGGCTGTGAGGATTTTCGAGCAATCTCCTAGCTGGGTTCGAAAGTCTACTAGAGGAAATCTCCACCTCCGATGTCGCGGCTACTTCCTCATTAATCCATTCATGACAGAATTTACACTTTTTGGCTTCGTCTTTGATTTCTTCGCCACAGTAGGGGCATTTCATTTGCATACTCCCTCTCTGGAGTGGCAGATCTCGGCTTTTACCGTATTTTTTATAAGTCTTTTGAAAATGTATAGGTGCCTGGTCTCGCCTATCGATAGGATACATGAGAAAGAAAGAGCGATGGCCCCTGATGCAAATGAGCAAGGCTATTATCTAAGAATATCCTGATCCTACTCGCCCTTGCTACCCTTTCTGCGCAGCCCAACGCCCCGTATCTCCCGAAAAACAAAAGCCAACCCTCTATAGGCTGGCCGGTTTCGCTCTCCCTCACCCGCCCCCAAGCGACCGATCTACAGGACCGGAGTCCTCGGTTTCCATGCCGGAGGTACTATGGTTAATGTTGTCTATGTCAATATTCGACGAAAAACCCCAATCTCCTCCCAAGCCCTCCCCTTTTTATCGTCTTGACATGTAATGTGTCATATATTACCATAAAATAGTAAACAATACTTCATGGGAGGGAATGAGATTATGAGGGGAAGCGTTGTAAAATATGGGGCTGGATATTCGATTATCTTCGACATGGGCAGGGACCCTGTAACAGGTAAACGCAAGCAGAAGCGGATATCCGGCTTCACTACCAAGAAGGAGGCTGAGGCGGAACTTGCAAAGTATGTTGCCGAGGTGGAGAGGGGCACGTATCTCGACCCCGGCAAGTTAACTGTGGGCGAGTGGCTTCGTGAGTGGCTCAAGAATCACTGTACGGGCGACCTCTCACCGAACACTGTTTGCGACTATCGAATGATTGTAGTGTAGAAAAGCATCTTGTTCCCGCGCTTGGGAATATACCCTTAAAAAAGCTACAACCCGTTCATTTACAGAGTTACTACGCTCAGGCAAGGGAGAGCGGGCGCATAGATAGGCAGAAAAGCAAAGGAAAAGCATTATCCGCGCGTTCCATTCGTTATCATCACTGTGTGCTTCACATGGCGTTGCGAGAGGCCGAAAAGCTGGGCCTCATATCTCGTAACCCTGCTGACCTAGTAGACCTTCCGAAAGTGGAAAGGAAAGTCCCCGTGACCCTGACCCTCGAAGAGGCGGAACGCTCCCTTGAGGTGCTCCAGGGGACCTATCTCTACATTCCGGCTCTGCTCGCTATCGCTACGGGGGCTAGGCGAGGGGAGATTTTAGGTCTCAGGTGGGAGGACGTAGAGCTTGATAAGGGGCTCATCACCATAACGCAAGAACTGCTTCGCGTAGAACGGGAATATGTGTTCCGGCAACCCAAAACTAGGGGTAGTGTGAGGCCTATCCCCATCCCTCCTTTCGTAGTGGAGGAGCTGAGGGCTCATAAGCTACAGCAGAAGAAATGGCGCCTAGCCGCAGGAAGCGCGTGGCAGGATACAGGCCTTGTATGCACCCATGAGGATGGGTCACTGATAAATCCTGACTCCTTAAGCCCCTACTTCATCAAGGTTATGAAGAAGGCAGGATTCCCGCATATCACGTTCCACGGCCTCCGACACACCCACGCTACATTACTTCTCAAGTGGAACGTCCACCCGAAGAAGGTATCGGAAAGGCTGGGCCATAGCTCAATACAGCTCACCATGGACACTTACTCCCACGTGATGCCTACCATGCAGGACGAGGCCGTCCAACTACTTGAAGAGAACCTCTTTCGTCGTAAAGTCAGAAAAACCACGCCAGTAGAGGAGTAGTAGATTTCCAGAGTTTAACTCGTGACTATTCTGTGACTAAACTGCCTTCCAGGGGAGCACCGGTAAATATTTCTAACCTGCAACCCCGCGCCGTTACTGAAAAATTTGGTGCGCCATCAGGGACTCGAACCCCGGACCCGCTGATTAAGAGTCAGCCAAGGGCTACCAAAACCCTGAAACCCGCATGAAATCAGGATTTCTCCCAACGGCCCCTCAAAATCGAACAGCTGACCTTGACTCTCGATGTCGAAATTGTCAGCTGTTGTCAAATAAGAAGATAGCATAAGGAGAAAGAAATTGCAATATGCGAATTACCTCTGACCGCCCGAGTTGTCAAAGGCTTTCTTTAAGCAGGCATATATTTATTAATTTTGTCGTCGGCTAGATAGACAGAACTGGATTAAGTGCCATGCGAATGTTTTCAAGTCCTAGAAGGGGTTCTCATGCGTACTCCGATACAAACTGACCCTCCATTTCGACGGGAATCGACCAGCGATTTCGATCCAAACTGACTATCAATTTCACACCATTCCGGCCGCTTGGGATGTCCAGTTAACATAAATGGCCGCACCTCCAGAGTTACGCACGCGACGAAAGAAATTGCTTGCGGGGTATTGACATGCGGAGAGGTGAATGTTATACTATGAAACTGAAGGGAGATTCCTAGTGTAACGTCCTTACATGAATGTGGTAGATCGCATGGGAAAGAAGGTCTATACAGTGGGGGAAATCTTCAACCCGAGATTGCTGACATTAAAGGAAACCCAGGAGGAGGTCAACATCACCTATGGCATTTCCATATCCCTGGAGGCCCTTCGAAAATGGGTGGATTTCGGGGTGATCCACCCCCCGGTGGCAAGGGAAAGCCTAGGAAGAGGGGGTGGGATGCATGATCTATTCCCCCCTCAGTTACCACGAGAAGTGGCAGTGGCATGGTA
>JABLXJ010000042.1 GCA_013178125.1 Bacillota bacterium
CGGGACAGGGTGGGGCTATTGTCATCCTGGCATTTGAGACGTCGTGTGATGAGACATCGTGCGCGGTTGTAACCGGCAACGGCACTGTGAGGGCGGCGTCCAATATCATCGCCTCCCAGGTCGAGCTCCACCAGAGATTTGGCGGCGTCGTCCCTGAGATCGCGTCGAGGAGCCATGTCGAAGCGATTATTCCCGTGCTCGACCGCGCCCTCGCAGGCGCCGGCATCGAGCCGCACGAGGTAAACGCCATAGCGGCGACGTTTGGGCCCGGGCTTGTGGGGAGCCTCCTGGTTGGATTATCGGCTGGCAAGGCGGCTTCTTCTGCGCTCGGTGTGCCTCTTATCGGCATCAACCACATCGAGGCGCATATATATGCCAACTTCCTGGAGCACCCGGATCTCTCCCCGCCCCTCGTGTGCCTGACTGTGTCCGGCGGCCACACAGATCTCGTGTATTTCAGAGACCACGGCGATTACGAGGTGATCGGGCGGACCCGGGATGACGCGGCCGGGGAGGCCTTTGACAAGGTAGCCCGAATGCTCGGGTTGGGATACCCTGGCGGGCCGGCCATAGATCGCCTGGCTGCATCGGGCGATCCCCGGGCCATAAACCTCCCGCGCGCGTACCTGGAGGATGAGAGCTATGATTTCAGCTTCAGCGGCATAAAAACGGCCGTCTTGAACTATGTTAATGGGCTGAGGCAGAGGGGTCGAGAGATCCCGGTCCAGGATCTCGCCGCGAGCTTTCAGGCCGCCGTGATCGAGGTGCTGGCCGAAAAGGCTATACGTGCAGCCACTGCATTTAGGGTCAGGCGCCTTGCCCTGTCCGGCGGCGTTGCGGCCAATAGGGCTTTGAGAAGGCTGCTCGAGGAGAGGTGCAGGGATGTGGGGCTCGAGCTCTATTACCCATCGATATCCCTTTGCACCGACAATGCGGCCATGGTTGGATGTGCAGGGTATTATCATTATACCAGGGGCAGGATCGGGGGGGGGCCGGTCAATGCGGTTCCCGGAATCGCCCTGGGCCGGGTGGGATCGTGACCGGATTGCTCAATTATGCGCAGGCCGCAGGCCGGGGGAGGGGCGTATTCTCAGGTTGGGGAAAGGCGCATGTGGATAGTGTGAAAAAGGAGCTGTACATGGCTAAAACCCCGAGGATGGTTGTGGATAACCCTGTGGATAATGTGGATTAAGGTTAATTCTGGGATATGAGGATATCCCCGGTATAGTTATATATGCACTGGTAATGAAGTTTATGACAAGGAGTTTATGGAAGGAAAAAGAGGATAACCTGTCGAATAATGCTAATCATGTTCCCGGCGTGAAGCAGCGGAATCGGAGGGAGAGTTTTTGAGAACGGGGGAATACGACTATCAAACTGGTGTACCCCTCGGCCTGAGGAGGCCGAGGAAAGGAAGGAGAGCCCGGAGGAGGGTCTTTGGCCTGATAGCCCTCACCCTTTGTCTTCTTCTGGCTATAGGGCTCGCTGTCGGGTGGACTATATTCTGCCGGACCGTTGATATCCCAACGGCATTTGGCATTTCGGATAGGCCGGTGAATATCCTTATGCTCGGGAATGATGTTACCTACACAGACAATGGGCGTCCTGTAGAGGCTGCCACCAGGGCCGACACCATTCTATTTTTAAGCATGAATCCAAAGCTTGGATCAGTACACATCGTCTCAATTCCGAGGGATACGCGGGTGCGCATCCCCGGGCATGGGATCGGGAAGATAAATAGCGCACATGCCATCGGCGGCCCGTCCCTGACCATGGAGACCGTTAGTGAGCTTCTCGGGCTCCCTGTGGATCGCTATGTGGAGACGGATTTCAGGGGCTTCTCAGAGCTTATCGATATGATTGGTGGGGTGATCGTGAATGTAGAAAAGGATATGCATTATGTAGATACGTGGGGCAAGTTATCAATCGACTTAAAGCAGGGTAGGCAGAAGCTGGATGGGGACAAGGCCCTCCAGTATGTGAGATTTCGTAATGACGCCCTCGGGGATATCGGGCGTGTGAGGAGACAGCAGGAGCTAGCCAGGGCTCTTGCCCAGCAGGTTCTCCAGCCATCCAACATCGCCAGGGCCCCCCAGCTGGTAGAGACCGCGATGAAATATGTAAAAACCGATATGACCTCGCGGGAGATGCTGGCTACAGGGTGGTTTGTGGGTAAAGTGGCGAGCGGCCACATAGAGACCGCTACGCTGCCGGGCAATTTCGCCCCACGTTACTGGATGCCTGATGAAGATGGTATAAGAGAGCTGGTGAAAGGCATAACTGGGGAGTAGACCCTGAATTTATTTATAGGGGAAGATATAGCTCGATGGGTTGGTAGATATAGGTAGACAGGCAGATAGATACAAGGTTATAGGATATAAGAAGGTAGATATATACAAGATTGTAGATATAAAGTGTTGGCCGAAACTGAGGTGCGGGGGAATAAGGAGGCGTGCCCTGATGAGGGTGGATGTTATTTTTCTACCGCAGGAGCTCGAGACCCGGAGCCTTGACCAGGCAGTTGCTGTCATTATTGATGTCTTGCGGGCGAGCAGCACCATTGTCACAGCTATCGCCAACGGGTGCGAGGAGTTGATCCCAACCCAGACCGTCGAGGAGGCGGTCGAGATAGCCAGGAGCTACGGCAGGGGTGATTTCCTCTTGGGGGGAGAGAGGAAGGGGAATAAGATCGAGGGGTTCGACCTTGGGAATTCTCCTGCGGAATATGTCCCTGACCGGGTAAAGGGGAAGAAAATCATTTTTACTACAACGAATGGGACAGCGGCCATAAAAGCCGCAAGGGGAGCAAGTGCAATCCTCATCGGGTCGTTTTTGAATCTCGAGGCGGTGGCGCATTACGCTCTTGGGCTTGGCAGGGACATTGTCTTCGTCTGCGCTGGCGACGGAAGGAGATTTGCCCTCGAGGACGCAGCCTGCGCCGGCATGATGTGCGACCGTGTCTGCCGTGTGGGCGATAACGTGGTCGAGTCTGACAGCTGCATTGCTGCCCGAAAGATATATGAGGGCTTCCGCGGGAAGGTGGCGGATGCCCTCGCCATGAGCGAACACGGTCGATACCTTGAAGGCATAGGATTGGGGGCTGATCTCGGGCTCTGCGCGCAGACCAACGTTCTCAACGTTGTCCCGTGCATGAGCGAGGGGCATATAGTGAGGAGGGCGCTTCAGGGGTCGTAGCGCAGGGCAAAATAGCGGGAGGGTGAGGCTGCATGGGGAAAAGATCGGGGGTAGCCATCACTCTGTGGGTTGTCATCGCCGCCCTTGTGGTCTTGTCTGCGGCCTTCCTGGCCGGGCGAGCCAGGTTTGTGAGGTTTTTTGAGGCGGCTAGGGAGAAAGAGGCGGCGGCCCGGGTTGAACATGCAATAAAGTCGACACTTGCCCTCACAAGGCTAAGGGTCACGGAGAAATTGTCATTCCCGTCATCAGATAAGCTCCTCAGCACCAGGGATGCGCGAGAGCTTGGAACGGGCCTCTATGAAAGGTCGATAGAGCTCGAGATACCACCAGCGGGCCCGGCAGGTTCAGCGACCCGGGGGATAAGGTTGCACTATAGCTCGGCCTCGGAGGATGCCAGCTTTGAGTCATACCTGGATGGGACCAGGATATTCTTCAGGGCTGGCACTATTGGTGGCCATGCCGGTGAGGCCAAGTGGGTCAAGATTGATGCCGGCGACCTGCCGCGTGTTTCAGGTGCCCTCGACGAGGCGGCGAGGGCGGAGATATCCTGGATGACGTCGGTCAGGGGCGTGGATTCGCTCTTGCCCAGAGGCATCGGAGGGGGAGCCCGCGTCGTTGCCTTACGAAGGGAAAGTGTAGATGGCGTAAGGTATATAGTAGCCGATCTGAGGACGCCGGATCTCGACGCGGAGTTCGCGAAGGGGTCGGGAAAGGGCGGTGCCCAGCCGGAGCCCATGCGCTATGAGGTGCGCGTCTGGGTTCCTGAGGCGGGGGAGGCTTATATAGCCAGGCTCGAGGAGGCTTACGTTTACAGGATGAAGGAACAGGAGACCTATGATTACGTCATAAGTTCCAAGCTTCTTGAGCCTGATGAGAGGCTTGCGATCAAGCTGCCGGAGGATGGGCTTCTGCATTGAATTATCGAGGAATTATCGAGTGAGCTTGCCGGGGACTTATTCATGAGCTTGTCCACGGGGACTTACGGGGTATATAATGTTGCTGTGGCAAAAGTGGTTGTAACTATGTTGTAATATAGTGAGAGGGCCGGAGGGATACCCTTAGAGATGCCCTTTTCCGGCTCGCAGGGGGAAGGGAAGAGGAGCTTTGGAGGGGTTAAATCCGTTGCTTGACGACCTGGAAGGGATCCTGCTTCACGAGGACGAGATAAAAAGGCGTGTAGAGGAACTGGGCGAGCAGATATCTCGCGACTATTGCGGGAAAGAGCTTGTGGTCGTGGGGATTCTAAAAGGGGCGCTTGTATTCATGGCGGACCTTGTGAGACGCCTCTCAATCCCCGTGGTCATAGATTTCGTAGCTATATCGAGCTATGGGGCGGCGACCAAATCGTCGGGGGCGGTGAGGATACTGAAGGACCTGGATGCACCCGTAGAGAACAAGCATGTTTTAATTGTGGAGGACATCATAGACACCGGCCTCACCCTGAGCTACCTGGTGGAGAATCTGAGGGCCAGGAAGCCCCTTTCTGTGAAGATTTGCACGCTCCTTGATAAGCCGGACAGGCGGGAGATCAATATAAGGCCTGACTATAACGGATTCCAGATACCTGATAAGTTTGTTGTCGGCTACGGGCTCGATTACAGCGAGAAATACAGGAACCTCCCCTCTGTTGCGGTTTTGAAGCCCAGGGTCTATCAGGGTCGCAAGGGCGGTTCGCAGGCCAGTGATAGCAACAAAACCGGTTGCTATGGCGCTGGCGGTAAGGGTTAGAAAAGCCCGGCAGGCTATCGCGCACCGGCCCGGGTTGATGGGCTGGGATGGGAAGTAGAGAAGTAGCGAAGTAGAGAAACATTGGTCAGGGAGCGGTAGGAAAGTGGAAGGGCGAGATCAGGCGGTTTTGATTCTGGATTTCGGCTCTCAATATAGCATGCTCATAGCTCGCAAGGTCAGGGAGTGCAATGTCTACTGCGAGATCGTGCGTCATGACATCTCCGCGGGCGAGGTCGCGCGGCTCGCGCCCAGGGGCATTATTCTCTCCGGCGGGCCGTCGAGCGTCTACGGGGATGGGGCACCCGGATGTGATCCTGGCATCTTCTCCCTCGGCATCCCCGTTCTCGGCATTTGCTATGGTATGCAGTTGATGGCCAGGATGCTCGGGGGCAACGTAGGACGGGCTGAGCGGCGCGAGTATGGCAAGGCCGAGCTGGCGATCGATGATGATTCCGATCTTTTTGCGGGGCTCGGCGAATCCACGACGTGCTGGATGAGCCATGGCGACTCTGTCACGGCTGTCCCGCCTGGATTCACAATTATCGCGCATACGCATAATACGCCGGTGGCGGCCATGCGGGACGGGAAGAGGCGCCTCTTTGGGATCCAGTTTCATCCCGAGGTGGCCCACACGCCAAGAGGGAAGGAAATCCTGCAGAATTTCCTCTACAGGGTATGTGGGTGTTCACCATCCTGGACTGCGGCGGCTTTTGTGGAGGAGAGCACCCGGCGCATAAGGGATCAGGTCGGCGGTGAAGGTAGGGCCGTATGCGCCCTGAGCGGCGGGGTGGACTCCTCGACCGCGGCTGTGCTCGTGCACAGGGCTATCGGCCAGAGGCTCACGTGCATCTTCGTGAATAACGGGGTGCTCCGGAAGGGCGAGCCCGAGAGGGTTCTCTCGACATTCAGGGATCACTTCAAGCTCGATGTGATCTATGTGGATGCGAGGGAGCGTTTCCTGGCTACACTGCGTGATGTGCGCGACCCCGAGGAGAAGCGCAAGAGGATAGGCCACGAGTTTATTCGCATATTTGAGGAGGAGGCCAGGAAGCTCGGGAACGTGGAGTTCCTTGTCCAGGGGACGCTTTACCCCGATGTAATTGAAAGCATGGCCTCTGATACCGGCCCTGCCGCGCGTATCAAGAGCCACCACAATGTTGGAGGCCTGCCTGAGGATATGGAGTTAAAGCTGATTGAGCCCCTGCGTTACCTCTTCAAGGACGAGGTGCGCATTGTTGCGCGCGAGCTGGGCCTGCCCGAGGAGATAGTGGGGCGTCACCCGTTCCCGGGGCCCGGGCTTGCCGTGCGCGTCATCGGGGAGGTGACCAGGGAGCGGCTTGATATCCTGCGCGAGGCCGATGCGATTGTTGAGGAGGAGATTCGCAGGGCGGGGCTTTACGATGAGCTGTGGCAGGCTTTCGCGGTATTGCCATCCATCCGGAGCGTGGGGGTGATGGGCGATGAGAGGACTTACGCCTACCCTGTGGCCCTGCGCGCGGTCACGAGCCAGGACGGCATGACGGCGGACTGGGCGAGGCTGCCGTATGATGTGCTCGAACGCATCTCTAACAGGATCATCAATGAGGTGCACGGGGTTAACCGCGTTGTGTATGATATAAGCTCGAAGCCGCCGTCGACGATCGAGTGGGAGTAAAGAGGGGGCCGGCTGGCGGGACAGAGGGCGCGACAACCCACACGTATCATGTGGTGCAGTAGGGTACCCTGTGGGGGATGTAAGCAAGTAAGTCTGCTCGCTCAGGGGGCAATTCGCTCGCAGACTTACTTACTCACCATATCTCGCGTAATGCTGATGCCATCTAATGTTCTTTTATCTTAGCATCATGAACCTGATGATGAAGAGGATCGCCAGGATATACATGGTCAGGCTTATATCCTTCGACTTGCCAGCAAGGAGCTTGATTACCACATAACCGAGCACCCCGAACACTAGGCCCTCAGCTATGCTGTAGGCCAGCGGCATCATGATTATCGTCAGGAACGCCGGTATCGCCTCCGTGAAATCCTCAAATTTGATCTTCACGACCGGCTCCATCATGAAGAGCCCGACCATGATGAGCGCAGGCGCCGTCGCCGCAGTGGGGATCAGCTTCACGAGGGGCGAGAAGAAGAGCGACAGTAAGAAGAGGACCGCAACGACCGCTGCTGTGAGCCCGGTTCGCCCGCCCTCGGCCACGCCGGACGCGCTCTCGATGTAGGTTGTTACCGTGCTTGTCCCAAATACGGCGCCGCCCACCGTGCCGATGGCGTCCGCCATGAGCGCCTGGCCGGACCTGGGGAGCTCGCCGTTCTTATCGAGGAAGCCTGCCTTGGTCGACACGCCGATAAGCGTGCCCACGGTGTCGAACATATCCACAAAGGTAAAGGTGAAGATGACTGTTAGGAGACCTATGTTCAACGCGCCCAGGATATCCATCTGCATGAATGTGGGAGCCAGGCTCGGCGGCATGCTGATAATATCCTTGATCCCGTGCGGGTAGGGCGCGAGGCCGGTGATCATCCCGACGATGCTCGTGATCAGGATGCCCAGCAGGAGGGAGCCCTTAACCCTCCTCGCAAGGAGCAGGCCCATGACCGCGAGGCCAAAGAGCGCGAGGAGGATATTGGGTGATGTGATCTTGCCCAGGGATACCATCGTAGCGTCGTTCTTGACAATGACCCCCGCCTCCTGGAGGCCGATGAAGGCTATGAAGAGCCCGATCCCAACGCCTGTTGCGAGCTTCAGCGTCATCGGGACGCTGTTGACGATCGCCTGCCGCACCTTTGTAAGGGTCAGGAGGAGGAATATCACGCCATCGATGAAGACGGCGCCGAGGGCAACCTTCCAGCTGATCCCCATGCCGAGGACCACGGTGAACGCGAAGAAGGCGTTCAGGCCCATGCCCGGGGCCATGGCAAAGGGGTAATTAGCATAAAGGGCCATAACGAATGTGCCGAGCGCCGTGCCCAGGCACGTGGCAACCATGACGGCCCCGACGTCCATCCCAGCTTTGCCCAGGATGGAAGGGTTGACAATGATGATGTAGGCCATGGTCATGAATGTTGTTACACCTGCAAGGACTTCGGTGCGGACAGTTGTCTTGTTTGCCGATAGTTTAAAGAGATTCTCGAGAAAGCCGGCATCCGCGCTGGCTGCAGCTTTGGTGGCTTGCGACATTCTCAAACCCCCTCAAAGTAAATTTTCTAAGGTTTAACCTTAGCTTCGCCGTCCATCTATATTCGACATCGGATGGTGCGGGACCTTCTCCTATAAGACAAAAAGAAGCACATGCAGATAAAATCTTCATAACGTCAGCACATCAGCAAGTTATAAACCAAACAAGGGAATAAGGGTAGTAAATGCAGTAGATCAGCAAATATGAATAGTGCAAGGGCGGGCGTCAGCCCACCGCGCTATTTACGCAGGGCCTCATGCAGGGCCTCCACCATGAAATCCATGTCCTCCTCGCTCAAGCCGGGATGCACCGGCAGGGAGAGGATGCTGGAGCAAACCCTCTCAGTCACAGGATACTCCTGGGCCGGGGCCGGCCGGGGGCCGAATCTCTCCATAAAGTACGGCTGCGCATACACCGGTACGGGATAGTGGACGGCAGTCTCAATGCCGCGCCGGCTGAGCCGGCAAGCTAGCTCGTCACGGTCGAAGCCCAGCTTTGTTTGATCAACGAGGATTACATACTGGTGGTATGAATGCCTTACATAGCTCGCCTCATACGGCGTCGTGATCCCATCAATGCCCCGGAGCGCCTCGTTGAGCCGCCGGGCATTGTCCCGCCGGCTGCGCGTGAATTCCTCGATCAGTGGGACCTGCTCCCTCCCGATGGCGGCCTGGATTTCAGTCATACGGTAATTGTACCCCAGCATAACGTGGTTATACTTACCACTCTGCCCTATATTGCGCAGCATCCGGAGCTTCTCAGCTATGGAATCCTCGTTGCACGCGATGAACCCACCTTCGCCGCTGTGGAGGTTTTTAGTGCAGTATGTGCTGAAGCAAGTGAGGTTGCCCGTGTTGCCCAGCTTCATGTCATGGTAAACAGCTCCAATGCCCTGCGCCGCATCCTCCACCACCCATAGCCCGTGCCGTCGCGCGATCTCATTGATGGCGTTCATCTCCGCCGGGTGGCCATAAAGATGGACGGTCTCGATCCCAACGGTGCGGGGGGTTATCCTCCCCTCTATGCTGGCAGGATCGATATTGTAGGTTTTCGGATCGATATCCGCGAACACGGGAATTCCACCGCAGTAAAGGATGGCATTTACGCTTGAGGCAAAGGTAAATGGGGTTGTGATGACCTCATCGCCGGGCTTGATGCCGCTGGCGACGATGGCGAGGTGCAAGGCGGCTGTCCCGCTGCTTACCGCCACCACGTGCCTGGCCCCGATGTAGCCCGCAAGCAGCCGCTCAAACTCGGCCACCACGGGGCCGCACACGAGGCGTCCTGAACGCATGACATTTAGGACGGCATCCTCGATCTTTTCGCTATAAAATGGCTTCGCAATGGGGATTCTTCTTACTGGCTGTTCTGGCTGTCGGTTTGCCGATTGGCATGACGAACTTGTTTGCAATTACATAGCTACCCCTTTCTCAGAAAAAATCAGCCTCAATTTCTGAATATACACCTTGGCGCCGCAACTGTGAAGGGGGTATAATTAATCTTGTCCAGCCAGTGCCCCGGTGTGCCCGGGCATGTAAGTATTTTCCAGTCAAGACTTGGGACAGTCAAGGCTTGGGATAGTTGAAATCTGTGATAGTTAAGACCTGAGCCGGTCAAAACCTGAGTCGAAGCAAAACTTGAGTCAAAGCTCGAGACCTTGGGGGTTGAAGATGAGATCTCTGCTTGATGACCTGAATCCGAGGCAGCGCGAGGCGGTGTGCCATACCGAAGGCCCACTCTTGATTCTTGCCGGGGCCGGGAGCGGCAAGACCAGGGTGATAACCTACAGGATAGCCTATCTGATCGGCGAGAAGGACGTCTTCCCCGGTAGCATACTCGCTGTGACTTTCACAAATAAGGCCGCGAATGAGATGCGCGAGAGGGTGGCGGGCCTCGTGGGCCCCTGGGCCCGGAGCGTCCATATAAGCACATTTCATTCATTCTGCGTCCGGGTCTTACGGTGCGACATCGACAGGCTCGGGATGACCAGGGATTTTACCATATTCGATGCATCCGACCAGCAGGCCGCGGTCAAGCAGGCCCTACATGACTTGAATATCAATGACAAGCAGTTTACGCCCGCCGGCGTCCTGGGGACCATCAGCAACGCCAAGAATGAGCTCGTAAGACCGGCCGATTTTGCCGAGGCAGCCACGGGATTCTATGAAAAGACCGTTGCCAGGATATACGGGGCTTACCAGTCTATTTTACAGAAGAACAATGCCCTCGATTTTGATGACCTCCTGATGGAGACGGTGGAGCTTTTCAGGGGGTTCCCCGAGGTGCTCGGGGGCTACCAGGAGAAGTTTAAATATATCATGGTGGATGAATACCAGGATACCAACCGGGCCCAGTACGTCATCGTCAGGCTCCTGGCCGCGAGGCACCGGAACCTGTGCGTGGTGGGCGATGAGGACCAGTCGATATATGGCTGGCGGGGCGCGGATATAAGGAATATCCTCGATTTCGAGGAGGATTACCCCGATGCCAGGGTCATCAAGCTGGAGGAGAACTACCGGTCGACCAGGGCTATCCTGGAGGCCGCGAACGAGGTTATAAAGAACAATCGGGAGAGAAAGGACAAGGCCCTCTGGACCCGGAACCCCGGGGGCGAGTTGATCAGGTGTTTCGCCGCCGCGGATCAACATGAGGAGGCCCGGTTTGTTGCGAATGAGATACTCAGGGAGCGCAGCGAGATGGGGAGGGGCTATAAGGATTTCGTCGTGCTCTACCGGATGAACGCCCAGTCCCGCGTCTTTGAGGATGTGTTCATGAGCCTCGGTATACCCTATAAGATCGTCGGGGGCCTCAGGTTTTATGAGCGCAAGGAGATAAAGGATATCATAGCCTACCTGCGCCTGATCCTGAACCCGGGCGATGGTGTATCCCTCCAGCGGGTGATAAACGTGCCCAAACGGGGGATCGGCGATATCACCATCGAGAGGCTTGCGGCGTTTGCCAGGCAGGAGGATATCGGCATGTTCGAGGCCATGCGGAGGGCCGGCGAGATAGAGGCCATACCGGAGAGGACGAGGACGCAGGTTTCCAGGTTTGCGGGTATGATCGAGGAGCTTGTTGCGAAGCGCGACGAGCTTTCCCCTACAATGCTGGTGAATGAGGTGCTCGAGAGGACCGGGTATTTGAGAGAGCTCGAGGCCGAGCGAACGGTCGAGGCGCTCGCAAGGATCGAGAACATAAAGGAGTTGCTCTCCGTGACCCGGGAATTCGAGGCGCGCCAGTCCGCATCCGGGGGGGAGGGCTCGCTCGCGGCGTTTCTGGAGGAGGTGGCGCTCATATCGGATATCGATACCCTCAAAGAGGACGAGGAAGGCGTCACCCTGATGACGCTGCATTCGGCCAAGGGCCTTGAATTCCCCGTGGTGTTTATCGCCGGGATGGAGGAGGGGCTTTTCCCGCACGCCAGGGCGCTCATGGATGACGGGGAGCTCGAGGAGGAACGGCGCCTCTGTTATGTGGGGATCACCCGCGCTATGGAACAGCTCTACCTCACCCGCGCCCGCAAGCGGATGATTTACGGAGAATCCTCGGATACGCTCCCCTCCAGGTTCCTTGCGGAGATACCCGTTGATCTGGTGGTGGACTGGCCCGGCTCGACGGGCGCGGGTGAGGGCGCGTACGCGCACGTTGATTCCGCCGGTTCTGCTAGCGCTGCTGGCTCTGCCGGTTCCGCGGATTCCATAAATCCCGTCGATCTCAACAGTCCTGCTAGTTCTGCGAGGAGCACCGATGCCCGCAGGGCCTTCCGGTCCGGGGACAAGGTGAGGCATGAGAAGCTGGGGCACGGCACGGTTGTCAGTATAGAGGGGGAGGGGGAGGACGCTATTCTGACGATAGCCTTCCCGGGGCTCGGCGTGAAGAAGTTTATGCTCGGTTACGCCCCGATTCATCACGCAGGCTGAGCCAGCCGCATGAGCTCGAGCTTTGCACCGTTATGGAGTATTTATGGGGTATTTGTGGGACGTCTGCGGGGCGTCTGTGGGGCGTCTTCAGGGTGTTTGCAGGGTGTTTGTGGGGGTGAAGGAGATGGCAGAGGGCAGGAGGCAATTGGAGCTCGATCTCCCCGGCCCCGGCGAGGAGGACGGCGCCAGGAGGCGGGTCGAGGAGCTTCGCAGGATCATTGAGCACCATAACTACCGTTACTACGTCCTGGATGATCCCGAGATATCCGATGCGGAGTTCGATGCCCTGATGAGGGAGCTCGCGGCGCTCGAGGCGCAGCACCCCGAGCTCGTGACGCCGGATTCGCCGACCCAGAGGGTTGGGGGCAAGGCCGTTGAGGGGTTCGCCCCGGTCGTCCACAGGGTGCCCATGCTGAGCCTCGCGAATGCGTATAGTTTTGAGGAGCTTCGCGCATTCGATGCCCGGGTCAGGCGGTTTCTGGGGGCAGCAGCTCACGGCCTCGAGTATGTAACGGAGCTCAAGATCGACGGCCTCGCTGTCTCGTTGCTCTATGAGGATGGGCGGTTCATCCAGGGCGCCACGCGAGGCGATGGGGAGGTCGGTGAGGATGTAACCCACAACCTCAGGACGATCAGGTCCATACCCATGAGGCTGCGGGGCGGTGAGGGGTTGACGCTCGACGTCCGCGGCGAGGTCTACATGGTGAAGCGCGAGTTTGAGAAGCTGAATGAGGAGAGGCGGCGGGCCGGGGAGCCGCTTTTCGCGAATCCGCGCAATGCCGCAGCGGGGTCGCTTCGCCAGCTGGATCCGGGCGTTACGGCTTCGAGGCCCCTCGATATATTCCTCTATGCCGTCGGCCACTCGCCGGACAGGAGGTTCGCCACTCACATGGAGGTCCTCGAGGCATTGAAACGCCTGGGCTTCAGGGTGAATTCTAACATCGAGCTCTGCCGCGATATCAATGAGGTAATAGAATATTGTGAGCGTTGGGGTGAGAGGCGCGGGGAGCTGGACTACGAGATAGACGGGATCGTCGTAAAGGTGAATTCCCTGGAATTGCAGGAGATGCTGGGCGCGACGGCGAAGAGCCCGCGCTGGGCCATAGCGTACAAGTTCCCGGCGAGGCAGGGGACGACGGTGATAAAGGATATAAGGGTCCAGGTCGGCAGGACGGGGGCGCTCACGCCTCTAGCCATCCTGGAGCCTATAGAGCTCGCGGGCTCGGTTGTGAGCCGCGCCACCCTCCATAATGAGGACATGATAAGGAGCAAGGACATACGCATAGGGGACACCGTGATCGTTCAGAAGGCCGGGGATGTGATACCCGAGGTTGTAAGGGTGGTAAAGGAGGGGCGGACCGGGAACGAGCGCGAATTTATCATGCCGTCGAGGTGCCCTGAATGCGGTTCGGACGTTGTAAGGCTCGAGGGAGAGGCCGTTGCCAGGTGCGTGGGTGTGAAGTGCCCCGCCCAGCTGAGGGAGGGGATTCTCCACTTCGCCTCGAGGGACGCAATGGACATAGAGGGGATGGGGCCCGCGATCGTGACGCAGCTTCTCGACAGGGGCCTGGTGAGGGACTTTGCCGATATCTACTACCTGGAGTTCGATGACCTTGCCGGGCTCGAGAGAATGGGGAAGAAGTCGGCGCAGAACCTCCTCGATGCTATAGAGGCTAGCAAGGATCGGGGCCTCGCGCGGGTCGTCTATGCCCTCGGTATACGGCATGTGGGCGAGAATGTCGCGCGGATGCTGGCGGAGAGATTCGGGGATATGGAGAGCCTCATGAAGGCCGGCATCGAGGAGCTCACGGCCGTTCCGGAGATTGGACCGAGGATAGCCGAGAGCGTAGTCGCATTCATGTCCGAGGAGGGGAATCGGGATGTTATCCGGCGGCTCCAGGAGGCTGGGGTGAGGATGACGGAGGACCGGGCGGGGATGGGAGGAGCCGGGGAGCCTGGCGCTGGCGGGCCTGGCCGTGGCACCGTGGATTTTCCTTTGAGCGGCAAGACCTTTGTCCTCACAGGGGGGCTCGAGCGCTTCACGCGCGACGAGGCCGAGGAGATGATCCGGCGGCTCGGCGGCAGGACGAGCGGGAGCGTTTCGCGAAAGACTGATTATGTTGTCGTGGGCAAGGACCCCGGCTCGAAATATGATCGCGCGCGGGAGCTTGGGGTCGCTATACTAGATGAAGAAGGCTTTATGAAGCTCATAGGTGGAAAATGAGGTCTCATTGAATTGGGAACCGGGGGATTGGGAATCGGGTCCTCATTGGATTGGGGATTGGGTCAGGTAGTCTAAACTGGTCAATTGAATCGGATAGAGCATAGGGCATGGTAAGGGGGTTTTATGTATGCCCATAACGAAGCAGGATGTTGAGCATGTAGCGGCGCTCGCCAGGCTCGAGCTGAGCGAGGAGGAGAAGGAATCCCTCACCGACCAGCTCGGCAAGATACTGGAGTATGCGGACAAGTTGAAGGAGCTCGATACGGAGGGTGTCCCTCCGACGGCGCATCCCCTGCCGGTCAAGAACGTTTTCAGGGAGGACAGGGTGCGCCCATCGCTGCCCGTTGACGAGGCGCTGGCCAATGCGCCCGAGCGGGAGGGCGACTTCTTCAAGGTGCCGAGGATCATGGAGGTAGATTGAGCCGGTCCGCAAGCAAGGCTGAGTTGGTCTATAAGCAAAGTTAGGCCAGCCGGTGCCCAGGGCCGCGCGCCGGGTCTTTTCGAACTGCATTTTCGGACTACAATTGAGGTGATTTTTAGAGGATTTCAGACGGGGGTCGCGAATATTATTATTGATGGAGGATTATTATTGTTACAGGATTAACTAGTTGGGATTAACTGGTTACTGATCGGGCGTCTGGTTGCGGAACCGGAGATTTATGGAGAGTTCCGTCTGGCGCGGGTTTACCAGCTTAGTTTGTGCTGGTTTTGCCCCGCTGGCGGAACTCTAATTTTTTCTTAGCACTTATAACCCTTGGGATGGGCGATGCCGGTGGCAGACACTATTCCCGGCGGACGATGCTGGTTTTAAACATCGTGTGGGGCGGACGATGCTGACATTTTAGTCGGTGATTTTCAGGCGAGGTAGCCGGCGGTTTTAAGTGAGGGCTGAAAAGGGGTTGATGAGACATGGGAACGGGGATCAGGAGCGCGGCCTGCGGGATTGCGGATATTGCCATAATAGGCGGCGGGGTGGTTGGATGCTCCATAGCGCGCGAGCTATCCAGGTATGAACTGAATGTGGTGCTTATTGAAAAGGAGGCCGAGGTGGGCTTTGGGACGAGCAAGGCCAATAGCGGCATCGTCCATGCGGGGTTTCACTCGGAGAGGGACACCCTGGAGGCCAGGCTCTGCGTTGAAGGAAACAGGTTGTTCGACGGACTCTGCGGGGAGCTCTCGGTGCCCTTTAGGCGCAATGGCTCGCTCCTCGTCACAAAGACCGCTCGGGATATAGCCGAGCTCGAGCGCCTTCGCGCGCAGGGGATATACAACGGCGTGCCGGGCCTCGAGATCCTAAGCGGCCAGCAGGTCCTAGATCTGGAGCCCGGCCTCTCGCGCGAGGTTGTAGCTGGACTCTACGCCCCGACCGCCGGGGTTGTGTCCCCCTACGAGCTGACCATGGCCCTGGCCGAGAATGCCCAGGCCAACGGGGTGCGTTTCATGACGGGCTGCGAGGTATGGGGCATGATAATTGAGGATGGCGGCAATCTGAGTTCCAATCCGAGTTTGAACCGGAATCTGGGTTTGAAGCGGCTGAGGTCCTCGCGCGGGGACATAATTGTGCGTTATGTAATCAACGCTGCGGGGTTGTTTGGCGACGATGTGGCGGCGCTCGCTGGAGGGGAGCGCCCATTCCGGATCATCCCCCGGAAGGGGGAGGAGTACATCCTCGACCGGCGGGTCGGGGCGCTGGTCACCCGGACGATATTCCCGATGCCGACGCCCAACTCCAAGGGCATACTCGTGATCCCGACCGCGGACGGGAATATCATGATCGGGCCCACCGCCGTGGAGGTGGAATCAAAGCACGATCTCGGGACGACGCGTGCCGGGTTTGATGAGATATTCAGGGCCACGCGCGACCTCGTGCCATCCATCGATTCCAGGGATATCATAGCCTCATTTGCAGGGTTGAGGGCGGCCTCGGACCGGCACTCCTTCATAATAGAGCGTTCGCCGGGCGTGAGGGGCTTCATGAACGTCTGCGGGATAGAGTCGCCCGGCCTCACGGCGTCGCCGGCCATAGCCAGGATGGTCGCCAGCATGATCGGGGAGGAAATGGCCCTGAGGCCCAAGCGTTCCTTCAATCCGGAACGGCGCCCGGCGCCGGGGTTCCGGGAGATGAGCGCTGCGGAGAGAAGGGCAGCTATAGCGAGGGATCCCGCCTACGGCCGGATCGTATGCCGGTGTGAGCTCGTATCCGAGGCCGAGGTCGTGGACACTATAAGGCGCGGGGCGCGCACCCTGGACGGGGTGAAATTCAGGACGCGGGCGGGCATGGGCAGGTGCCAGGGCGGGTTCTGCACGCCGCGGGTGATGAGTATCCTGTCCAGGGAGCTGGGGGTTCCCATGGAGAGGCTCACGAAGCGCGGGGACGAGTCCTTCCTTGTTACAAGACGATATTGAAGGCATGCGAGTAAGGAAAAGTGTCGGTAATCTCGGACTCACACTTGGGTCAGTGAATTATAGAGGGGTGCCGTGATATGAATAATATAGTTGCCAAACCGGATATCGATGTCGCGATAATCGGGGGCGGCCCCGCGGGATTGGCCGCGGCGATCGGGGCATGCAATGCCGGCGTTGATCCCGACCGAGTGCTCATCCTGGAGCGCGGCGAGCGCCTGGGGGGCATACTGCCGCAGTGCATCCACCACGGTTTCGGGCTTCACAGGTTCAAGGAGGAATTGACGGGGCCGGAGTATGCCGATCGCTTCATTAGAAAGGTGGAGCGCCTGGGGGTCAAGGTATTGCTCGACACAATGGTCATCGAGCTGGGCGCGGATCGACACATCACGGCTGTGAGCGACAGGTATGGCCTGGTCAGCCTCGTGCCGGGGGCGGTCATCCTCGCCATGGGTTGCCGCGAGCGCACCAGGGCCCAGATCCGCATACCTGGCACCAGGCCGGCCGGTATATTCACGGCCGGAACCGCCCAGAGGCTGGTGAACATCGAAGGCTACCTGCCGGGCCGGCGCGCCGTCATCGTTGGGTCCGGCGATATCGGTCTCATCATGGCGAGGCGGCTCGCCATCGAGGGGGTCGAGGTCGCGGGCGTATTCGAGATATTGCCCTATCCTGGCGGCCTCGTGCGAAACATCGTGCAATGCCTGGATGATTTCGGTATCCCGCTTTACCTCAGCCATACCGTAATCGAGATTCACGGGAAGGACCGGGTAACCGGCGTGACCGTGGCCGAGGTAGATAATGGCGGAAACCCGGTCCCGGGGAGCGAGCGGTATATCCAGTGTGACACGGTTCTTCTTTCGGTCGGCTTGATCCCCGAAAACGAGCTCTCCCGGATGGCTGGCGTGGAGATCGACCCCCTGACGGGCGGCCCAGCCGTGACGGGGGACTTTCAGACGAGCGTGAGCGGGATATTTGCATGTGGCAATGTCTTGCACGTCAACGAGCTGGTTGACGATGTAAGCGATGAGGGTGAGCGTGCCGGGCGTGAGGCAGGGCTTTATGCTATGGAGGCGACGCATGCCACGGAGGCGACACGCCCGCACTTGGGGGGCCGCCTGGAATTTGGCAGGCCGGGAATTCAGCAGGTCCAGCGCAGGCGCGTGGCTGCTAGGCTGAAGGCCAGGGCGGGGAGCGGTAGCAAGAGTAGTAGCATAGCAAGTAGCAGTAATAGCATAGCAGGTGGCATAGCGAGTAAGGCAGCGCATGGAGATTCCATGCAGGTCATATGCACCATCTGCCCCGTGGGGTGTGAGATAGAGGTCAGGAAGATGGCGACGGCGACGGCGATGCCAACGGCGATGGCAATGGCGACGGCGGCTACAGCGGGGGAGGCGGCTGGCGCGCTGGCTGGCGCTGGCGCTGACGGCGGCGGCGAGACCGAAGGCCTCGAGGTAAAAGGGAATAAATGCAAGCGAGGTGTGGCCTATGCGATGGAGGAATTTACGGCTCCGAAGCGAACCCTAACTACGACGGTGCGGGCGAAGGTTGCGGGCGGCCCCGATGTGTTCATTCCCGTCCGGACGAGCTCGCCCATCCCCAGGGACCTCCTGTTGCCTGCAGCGCGTGAGCTGGCAAGGGTCGAGGTGAGGGAGCCGCTCGAGATCGGCGATATAATCGTCGGGGATATCCTGGGCTCGGGGGTCGATGTGATTGCAACTGCCAGCCTCCATGTTGGTCCTGGTCACGATCATGATGTCGATATCGTTCCCGGCCATGCCGGTTACGATGGCATGGTTCCTGGGCATGAAGGAGCGCTGTGAAATGACATGTTCTGTGGATGAATTCATATCCCGGCTGCGGGCGAACCCTGTCATCGCCGGTGTAAAGAGCTTGAAGGATGTCGATGTGGCCATCCGCTCGGGGCTGGATGTCATATTCCTTCTGACCGGCACGATATTCGACCTCCGGGAGGCTGTGGCGCGCGCCAGAGCCGGGGGCAGGATCATATTCGGCCATGTCGACCTCATAGACGGGATCGGCAAGGATAAGGCCGGGATGCGGTTCCTCGCGGAGGAGATCGGCGTCGACGGCATCTTGACCACCCGCAATGCCCTGGTGAGGGCGGCCATGGCTGAGGGGCTCATCGCCGTGCAGCGGCTGTTCCTCCTTGACTCGGAGTCCCTCAAGACTGGGGTTAATGTGGTGCAGTCGACAAATCCCCACGCTGTTGAGGTGTTGCCCGGGCTCGTGCTGCCAGCCGTGGTTCATAGGCTCCCTGTTCGCGCCCTCCCTCCCTTCATAGGTGGCGGCCTCATCGAGACTCGCGAGGAACTTGATGCCGTCCTGGCCACCGGCGCACTGGGGGTCTCCACAAGCAAGAAAGCCCTCTGGGTGCGGGTGTGAAAGCGGCCCTGATGCTTTGATCCTGACCAGAGAAGCCTCGAGCCCTGAAGCCTGCCACTCTACCGCTCTGTCATCCTGACTCGGAGCTTGACAAGCCCGCGAGTGAGCCGTATCTTGGATATAGTATCAATATAGTGTCAAGGTATAAGTGCCAGGTGATTTTCTGATTTTCGTGCTAGATTCTGGAAAGGGGGCCGGGTTCCTTTTGACATCAAGGCCGTTGAATGAGTTGAATGAATTCACCGCTCATGCCCTGCATGATATGCTCATCAGGGGGGAAATCAGCTCACAGGAGATAGTCCAGTCGGTCTATCGCAGGATAGATGAGGTCGAGCCGGACGTGAGGGCCTTTGTCACGTTGACCCGGGATGAGGCGCTCAACCAGGCGAGAGAGGCCGATGAAAGGATCCGGAGGGGCGAGGATGTGGGGCCCCTCACCGGAATCCCCGTTGCCCTCAAAGATAACCTGTGCACGCGCGGGGTCCGGACGACATGTTCCTCGAAGATACTGAAGGATTTCATTCCGCCATATGACGCCACCGTCGTTGAGCGCCTGAGAAGGTGCGGGGCTATAGCTATAGGGAAGACTAACTTGGACGAGTTTGCCATGGGGTCCTCGACGGAGAATTCCGGGTTCTTCACGACGCGAAACCCCTGGGATCTCTCGAGGGTGCCCGGCGGCTCGAGCGGGGGAAGCGCAGCCGCCGTGGCGGCCGGTGAGACCATCGTGGCGCTGGGTTCGGATACAGGAGGCTCCATCCGGCAGCCCGCATCATACTGCGGCGTTGTCGGCCTCAAACCTACATACGGCGCCGTATCCCGGTATGGCCTTGTCGCGTTCGCGTCGTCCCTCGACCAGATCGGGCCGCTGACAAAGGACGTGAGGGATTGCGCGATCGTCATGAACGCCATCGCCGGGTATGATCCCTGCGATTCCACCTCGGTGGACAGGCAGCACCCGGATTATACGAGTTTCCTGGTGCCCGAGGTCAAGGGCTTGCGCTTCGGCATTCCAAGGGAGTATTTCGGCAAGGGGCTGGACGACGATGTCAGGGCTGCCATCGATAACGCGATAAAGACGTTTGAGGGCCTGGGCGCCATCCCTGTAGAGGTATCGCTCCCGCACTCTGAATATGCCCTTGCCGCGTACTACCTGGTGGCGCCCGCCGAGGCGAGCTCCAACCTCGCCCGCTACGACGGCGTCAAGTACGGCTACAGGGCTCAGGGCCAGCCGGACTCGGTTACCATGACCAGGCGCACGCGGCGCGAGGGATTCGGGGCAGAGGTGAAGCGCCGCGTCATGCTCGGAACTTACGCGCTGAGCTCGGGCTACTACGATGCATACTACCTGAAGGCTTTGAAGGTCCGCACGCTGCTGGTGAGGGATTTCGAGGCGGCCTTTGAAAAGTGCGATTTCATTATCTCGCCTACCTCGCCGACAGTTGCGTTTAAAATTGGAGAAAAAATGGACGACCCGCTGTCTATGTACCTGACTGACATCTACACAATCACGGCCAACCTAGTGGCCGTGCCGGGCCTTTCGATACCGTGTGGTTTTGGCAGCGATGAAATGCCCGTAGGGCTCCAGCTTCTCGGAAAACATTTTGACGAGGGCACCATCATCAGGGCGGCCTACGCCTTTGAGCAGGCAACAGGTGGTGCCGGGATTCTTGCCGGGATTCTGGCGAGGCTCAAGAGGAGACGGCCTGCGGGTGTTGACGAGGGGACCCCGGACAGTGGGATACAGGACAGTAGGATACGGGATAGAGACGAGGATAAGGTCAGGGGCGGCGTAGGAGGTGGAATTCGCCATGAATAGTGGCTTTAATAGCAGCAATAGCAGCGACAGCAGCGACACCGGCAGCGGCACGAACGTGATCGGCAGTGGCATCGGTACGGCCGTAGGATACAGTGGCAATGGAGAGTATGATGGAGAATACGGCGGAGATTATGGCGGAGGAGAGTATGGCGAATATGAAGTGGTAATCGGGCTCGAGGTCCACGCCGAGCTTCAAACAGAGTCGAAGATGTTCTGCGGGTGCAGCACAAAATTCGGCGCGGCCCCCAATTCCCATGTATGCCCCATCTGCCTGGGCATGCCCGGCGTCCTCCCGGTGATCAACCGGAAGGCCGTGGAGTTCGCCATTCGCGCGGGGCTCGCTTTGAACTGCGAGATCGCCGAGTTCAGCAAGTTTGACCGGAAGAACTATTTCTACCCCGATCTTCCTAAGAACTACCAAATATCCCAGTATGACCTCCCCCTATGCCGGAATGGCTATATTGATATTTCTAGCGAGAGGAGAATCAGGATAAGGCGCGTTCACCTCGAGGAGGAGGCGGGGAAATCCATCCATGAGGGGCAGAATATACTCGAGTCCAGCTTCTCGTTGGAGGATTACAATCGCACGGGCATCCCGCTCCTCGAGATAGTGAGCGAGCCCGATATACGATCGCCCAGGGAGGCGTATGTATATCTCAGTACGCTGAGGTCCATCCTGCAGTATATCGGCGTATCAGACTGCAAGATGGAGGAGGGGTCGCTACGCTGTGATGCAAACATTTCGGTGCGGCCTCGAGGCAGCATCCAGTACGGGGCGCAGACCGAGCTGAAGAACCTTAATTCGTTCCGCGCCGTGGAGAGGGGCCTTGAATTCGAGGCGGAGCGCCAGATAAACGCCCTGAGGCGAGGGGAGCGGGTCGTCCGGGAGACGCGGCATTGGGATGAGGCAAGGGGCGTCACCGTCCCGATGCGAAGCAAAGAGGAGGCGCATGACTACCGCTACTTCCCCGAGCCGGACCTCGTACCGATGGTCATTGGGCGCGAATGGGTCGAGCGGGTCCGCGGAGAGCTGCCCGAGCTGCCGGGCGCGCGTAAGGAGCGGTTCATCGTGGAGTACGGCCTCCCGGAGTATGATGCCGACCTCATAACGGAGTCCAGGGCCATGGCCGACTTCTTCGAGGCGTGTGCCAGGAGCTACAGGGATCCCAAGGTCGTAAGCAACTGGATAATGGGCGAGCTATCGCGTCTCATGAATGAGTCCGGCAAGGATATCAGCGAGGTGCTCATAACCCCGGAAGGCCTCGTCGAGATGCTGGAGCTCATTGATGATGGGGTCATCACCGGCAAGATCGCCAAGACCGTGTTCGAGGAGATGTTCAGGACGGGCAAGGCCGCCCGGGAGGTTGTGGAGGAGAAGGGCCTCGTGCAGATAGCCGATGAAAGCCAGCTTCTGGGCGTTATAGACCAGGTTATAGCCGAGAACCCCGGGCCCGTAGCGGATGTCGCGTCAGGCAAGGACAAGGCGATCACCTTTCTGGTCGGCCAGGTTATGCGCAAGACCCGGGGGCGGGCCAACCCCCAAGTCGCGACGAGGCTACTGCGGGAGAGGCTCCAGGGCGGAAGCGGCGACAGCAGCGCGTGATTCGCTATTCGCTGATGGAGTCTGCTATTCGCCAATATGGTGGCGGGTAATAAGAGGATACAGGCAGGCAATGGTGGATACGGGGTACAGAATGTGCGGAGAATATGAATATAGGGAGAGTGTGGATATAGATAGATGATGGATAGATAGATGATAGATTATGCACAGGTAGAGAAGGCAAGGCATGGCAGGGGGGCAGCTAAAGGGGAATGAAAAAGGCCAGGGCATGGGCTGATGCCTCATTACTCATCGTCACATTAATATGGGGCTCGGCTTTTGTCCTGGTTAAAGACATTGTCCGGACTGTGCCGCCAATAGTGCTGGTCGCGACGAGGTTTCTTGCCGCAACCGTGTTATTGGGCGCCGTCATGGCGCCGCGCCTCCGATTCATAAACAGGCGCCTTCTTGCCGCCGGTAGCCTTATAGGGGTGATCCTGTTTAGCGGGTTCATCCTACAGACCGTTGGCATTGAATATACATCGGCTTCAAAGGCCGCCTTCATAACAGCCCTTTCAGTTGTGATGGTCCCGCTCTTCGCCGCTCTCGTGTTGAAGCAGAAGCCTACGGCGTTATCTCTCATAGGGGCCGGCCTCGCCATGCTCGGCCTCGCGCTCCTGACCCTTCACCCCGGCCCGGGAGCGGGGGCCGGCGGCCATGCCGTGGGTGGGCTCCTCGTGAATGCGGGGGATATTATAATCTTCATGGGGGCTATTGCCTTTGCTCTGCACATAGTCTTTGTAGGTAGATACGCCCCCTCCCTGGATGTGCCGCTGCTCGTCCTCATCCAGATGGCTACCGTGGCGATAATAAGCTGGGCCGAGATCGCTATTGAGGCAGTCGTAGCGGCGATCATGTGGGATTCCGTACAGGGCTTGATGAGGGGCTTCGACAGGGGCCTCAACCTCCCTGACTTGCCGTGCAGGCTCGCTGGCTGGTGGGCCATGGACTTCAGGAGTGTCACCCCGAGGACCTGGGTGGCAATATTATTTCTGGGGGTTTTCGGCACAGCCCTGGCGTTTTTTATACAGAACGCCGCCCAGAGGTTCACGACTCCGACGCGCGTGGCAATTATCTTCTCCACTGAGCCTGTATTTACCGCGATTTTCGCCCGTGTCTTCTTCGGAGAGGCGCTCGGGATGAGGGGGGTGCTGGGATCTATCCTCATCCTCGCCGGGACCATTGTGGCAGAGCTGCCGGCGAGGGGGGATGGGTAGATAGACAGATGGATAGATGGTTGGACTAGATGGATAGTGGTGCTTGGCAGGAATCCAGTTTGTGATATAATTTTTTATACTAGAGTTTTCGATAACTTTAGAGGAATCCTGTAAACATTGGTGGGAGGGACGTTTCAAGGTGCGGTTAATAGACATTGTAAGGCAATCCCCGAGGCGTCTTGTCATTCCATTGATGGGCTATCCCGGTGCCCATCTCACAAACTCCACAATAAGACAAAACGAGTTCAACAGCGACCTTCACTACAGATCCGTCTACAAGTTGGTTGAGAGGTTCGACCCTGATGCCATCTTCTTCATGATGGACCTGTCCGTCGAGGCGGGGGCCCTCGGGCTCCAGGTCCGCTACCCGCTAAGCGAGTCGGCAACCGTAGAGCACCACCCTGTAAAAAGCGTCGCTGATCTCGAGCAATACCAGGTTCTCGATCCTTTATTTGACGCGCGAGTGAAATCTTATATCGAGACGATGAAGCTCATGGCGAGGAGCCTCGACCTGCCCAAAGGCGGCTACGTAATCGGCCCGTTTACCCTGGCCGGCCTCTTGATGGGCGCGGTCGAGATCGCCACGGCCACCATTACCGAGCCCGACCTGGTTTTATCGGTGGTGAACTTTGCCGAGAACATCATCGTTCGTTACGCCAAGGAGCTAATCCGGGCTGGAGCGGACATGATCGCGATACTCGAGCCCACGGCAACCTTCCTCTCGCCGAAGGCGTTTTCCAGGTTCTCGGGTGCATCAGTGAGCAGGATCGTGAGGTTCCTTGATGCCATGACTATACTACACATCTGCGGGAATACCACTCACTTGATTGAGGCCATGTGCGATACGGGGGTTCAGGGCTTGAGCCTTGATTCCGTGGTTGATTTCCCTGCAGTGGCCCCAAGGGTGAGGAGCGATGTGGTGTTGATAGGCAATATCGACCCGGTCCGGGTGATGGTGAATGAGAAGCCAGATGGGGTTAAGAAGGCGGTGAATAACCTGCTTGAGGCGATGGAGCCCTATCCCAACTTCATCCTGAGCACAGGGTGCGACCTGCCGCTCGAGACGCCGCTCGAGAACATCCAGGCGTTTATGGAGGCGGGCAAGGCCTGGCGGCTGCGGAGGGCGGATAGCGCCGCGTAGGAGGCGCTACGTGTCTAGGGAGCGCTGCGTAGAATGGGGGCTGCGTAGGATGGGATAGAAGTGCAGGCGGGCGCAGGGCTGATGATAGGTGAGCGGCGGGCTAATCGCCCGCCGCGGAAGAAGCCGGTGATACCTCAGCTGCATACCTCAATATGCGCGCCAGAATCTGTTCTCGCAGCTCCGTGATGCCATCGAAATCCATCGCCGGCGTATAGAAGGATTCCATCCGGTCGTGCTCGGTCTTTGCCTCACCAATGAAGCGGATTGCGCGGTTGAAGAGCCGCTCGAATATCTCGCGATCCTCGACCATTATCGATGAGAATCTGGTGGTTATGGACGGGGACAGGCACTCATTCATGTCGATTATAGTATCTTCAGGCGCAGGGGTGTAAGTATGCGGCTCGATCGATTTGGTCAGGGCAACTCCGAGGTCTGCGATGACGACATGCTCAACCTTCTCGGGGTTGAGTGGGCAGTGGTAGAATTCTACATCATGGCCCCGTTCTATAGCTGCGGTCGCAACCTTATAGAGGAGCGTTGATTTCCCGGTCCCGGGGTCGCCCTCGATAATGTATTTCATCTGGCAGGTGCCGACGATCGTATCCAGGTAATTCATCAGGCCGTCCGGGGTTATGGCGCTGGCGAATAAATGCCTCGCCCGGCCAACTATGGATGACGCAGGCCGGGTGCCGAAGATCTCCCTGATTATCTGCTCGGCCTTTTTATTTGCCTTTCCAAAATCCATCCCCTTGAGGTTGCATGCCTCCCAGTCGTCGTAAACCGCCTTGGCCGCCCTCAGGAACCGGTAGGCATGTTCAAAAAGCCTCGCTATATTCCCATTTGCTTCGAGAATCTCCTCCTTATGCTTGCGGATCTGGGCCTCATCCCAGTAATCGCCCAGGTGGATGATCTCGTCGACGGCACCGGGCGTACGGGGGTCATATACATGTGGAGCTGTGCCATCGATCAGTGCCACGCCGATGACCGGGATAACGACGCCATCGAGCGAGCCGTTGTCTGACGAACAGTGGTGCAACTCGACATCATATCCGCGGTCCACCATTGCTTCCGCTATCTTGCGCATAAATGTGGACTTGCCGACGCCAGGGCCTCCCTTGATGACCAGTATGCGGGTTGCGTTTGGGGTAATGATCTGGTCGTAGAAGGAATAGAACCCCTGGGGTGTATTGCCTCCAGGGAAGACCCTCTTGATGTAGCCCTTTCTTACCATAGGCTGGTGCCAACCTCCTTATCCCACATTGGAGTCCCGATTTAGAGTCCCGATGGGATAGTTCCATAATATGGCTTTGAAGTCTAGGGAGTGCATATGCCAGGCGGGCGTTAACAAAAGTTTAACATCAGGCAGTATAGTATAGTGCGCTGACTAGTTGCCTCTGATTGGTTGTTCCCGGGCTTACGGGATTCATTGGTACATGTTAAGCGTTTGGTAGATGTCAGGCGTGAGGGCCCACGCCTGCAAATGCATACTGCAGGCTGCATATTGCATATCCGCATACCGTTGGTATGGCCGGCCGGTTGCACCGCTGGTTCTACCCGGAGGCGCTTGAGGCGCTCACTGCGGGTCGAGCCCTATACTGCCGGCGTGGGCCCTGAGGTCACCCTGACCCTACCCCCTGGATGGCGCCGGGGCAGGGTTATTTGCTTCATCGCCCGGAGCCAGGAGGAATAGGAAGAAGAGTAATAGGATTAGGAGCAGGAAGAATATCAACTTATTACCCTGTTGAGCCCGGGGCATACCGTGATCCCTCCTCCAGTGCAACATCCAGCGCTGGCCCGGTTGACAGCCAGGCGGCAACAAGTCCAGGCCTTCACCCAGGAAGCCAGATATAGGTAGGCAGCCGCGAGTTAAGGCGATGGTCGATGGCTAAGGCAGCGATTGAGCAAAGTTTCCTAGAAGATCAGGAATAGGAGGAAAATGATGGCAAGTATCCATATCCACCACCAGAAGATCACACCCTTGGTTTCCATTGCCAGGCCCCCTTTACCTCAAGTATTGCCTGTGATCACTATAGTGATCACTACCATACGGTCACTACATAATATGGCCTGGTGACCCAGGAGGTTCCAGGCGTGACGCCTTTATCTTCTCATTCATAATATGTTTATGTAATAACCATAAAAAGGGGGGGCTATCTCATGTGGATGCGGGATACTCAGCAAAGCGTACCCACTGTCAGCCCTGCGTTGACCTACATTTTGGTGGGGGTGGCTGCCCTGTCAGCCTTCGATTCCTTCGTTTTGAGGCTCGGCTCGGGAAAGGAAGGCTCGGGGGGGAAACCGGAACCGGGCCAGCCAGCGGAGGCCGGTGGGTCAATTTCGGCCTCAGGGGGTGTAAAGGATTCTATAGGGGTAAAGGATTCCATAAAGGAAGAGGAACCAGGGAACGGTCCACAGGTTCCGCAGCCGGGGGCGAGCCCGGAATCGTAAGAAAGGACCGGCTCACGTCGATCCGACGAGAGCCGGTCCTTTCTTACCCGCGCACCTGATGGCATCCGGGGCGAAATCTCAAGCTTTATGGCTCCTTCGCCGTCTCGAGCGGGAAGAGGAAGAAGAAAAAGAAGAGAAAGAATATCACCAAGATGATAATCCAGAACCACCAATCAGGAGACATTGCCTTCATCTACGGGGCCTCCCTTCGTAAGCTTTTCGCCTGGTAGCTTTGTGCCCAGGTCAATACATAATATGGTGATGCTCGCTGAAGTGTGAGTTGCGTGATCTCCCGAATATAAATGGAGATAATCATTGCATCATGCCTGTGCGTGCCTGTGCGGTATGGTTTTACCGATGTTTTGAACGCTGCCGGGGCAACGTGGAAGGTACATAGAAGGTACATAAGATGGGGGGCGTGAATATACTCTAATGAACGGCCTAAAGGAGGGAGAGATAACCCTATGAGTCAGGACTTGAGCAATCTTTTCTCGGGGATTCAGAAGATGCACGAGAACGCCTCCCAGCTCCAGAAGGATCTCCAGGCGAAGACAGTTGAGGTAGTAAGCGATGGTGGGGATGTCAGGGTCGTGGTAAACGCTTGCCAGGAGGTGGTTAGCATCGAGCTGAATCCTTCGATGCTTCGTACCAGGAGCGCGGCGGATATCCAGAAGCTGCTGGTGCATACGATCAACGAGGCCTTCATGAAGTCGCGAGTACTGATAGCCAACGAGGTGGGTAAGCTCTTTATAGGGAATGAAGTAGGGAAGCTCTTCTCAGGAAGCCCGGAATAAGGCCAGGGGAACAGGGTTAGAGTCATGCAGTGAGGGGGACGGATGATGCCGGATGAGAATAACCGGAGCCTGATGGATATTCTTATGAGCCTTATGAATTCTCAAGCTCAAGGCACTCTGGATTCCGAGGTCCTGATAGGGGTCCTTGCCCTGCTCAACCTGCTGAGCATTGTGAGCTTTCTCAACACCGGGGCCCCGATGCGCAGCCAGGGCGCAGGGATAGATGCAGGTGCATGGACAGGTGCAGGGGCTGGGACTGGCCCCGCGGCTGCGGCGGTCCCCGGCTCCGTTGCTGCTGACAGTAAGCTACCGACCGACTTGAAGGCCCTGGGGGAGCTTATAGGGAATCTCGCGGGACGCGCCGGCCAGAGCCAGACACAGAGCCAGGCGCCTGATATGAGCGCTCTTATGAATATGCTTGCAAGCCAGCTCGGATCGAAGATAAATCCCAGCATGCTACCCGCGCTTATAAACCTTCTTTCCGCGTATATGAAACAAAAAGGCGCAGCAGGCTCCGGGCAGGGCCAGACGGCGGGTCAGGCGGCGCAGAAGGACCAGAAGGATTCGGGGGGAGAGGGGTAAGCGGCGATGGACAGTTCGGAACTATTGATGGCGCTCGAGATGCTCAAGAAGCTTGAGCAGGAGAGGGTTGATACGGGCCAGCTGCTGGTGACCCTGGGCCTCTTTGACTTGCTGGCAACAATGAGCATGCTCAGTGCACGTCTTGCGAAGGCTAGGGCATCCGCAGCCGCAGCGAAATCCGGAGCCACCGGGGCCGAGCAACTGTCCACGCGACGCGCACCGCAGCCGCAACTGCTGGAGATGCCGCGAGCGCGAGCAGCCGGTTATGAGCCTGAGGATGCCAGGCGTGTAAAAGAGCTGCCCCTGGATGCAGGCGGGCGCGAAGGGCGCTCGGTTGAAGGTGATGGGGTCGATGAGGGAGCGGGTGCGCTGGAGGGCACCCTGGAGAAGAAAGAGAGGCCGGCAGGCATCGGAGGGATAGCAGGCGAGGGTGACGGCGGGAAGAAGCTTGCGCGAAAGTCCCTTGACTGGCGGCGGCAATGGAAGCAGAGCGCGGGCTAACTCGATCTGGCCTATTCGATTGGTGTCAGAGAAGGCCCGGTGGATTCTTATAGATTAGTATGGAGACCAGTCTGGAGGGGGGATGCTTGATGGCCCAGGCGATGAGTTCGGAAGAACTGGCGTTGGTGTCTGCTCTAAAACCCTTCGCAACCCCGCATGGCCAGGCTCTCATTGATATGTTCCTAAGCCTGGTCGAGAAGCCTTCCGTAGCCTCAGAGCGCGGGACACTGGACGTGGCGGCGATGCGAGCCGAGGTCAACCAGCTTGTATCGCGCCAGGTAGAGAACCTGTTTGTCTTGTTTGTGCTATTCGCCCTATTATTCCTTCCACCTGGTCCGGTGGGCAAATAAATTCACAAAGGGAATGCGCCAAGGGGAAATGGAAGAATAGCAGTAGTCTGGAGTCGGCAATGATAATATTGCCGGCTCCAGTTTTTATGAATATCGGGGCGGGACGCTCGACGGATGATCCCAAGGGGCTGGCACCCCGGAGCAGGAATTGAAGTTAAGTGCGGAGGCTTCATTGATGGGAATTTGGGGTGGATTGAAGAAGTTAAGGAATAGGTTACCAGGTGGCGCGGGCAGGGGCGGGGGCAGACCGCCGGGTCAGACAGGAAAGCGGGCAGCACAGAGCGCTGTTAAGAGCGCTGCTATGTCCAGCAAGCACCAGGGGCCTCCACGGCCGCCTGAAAAGCTCACGGGAAATCTTGATAGGGACCTCCAGATGATCAAGGGCACGCTCGGCCGAAGCGATGATATCATAATACGCGTCCTGAATGTGGCGGGCCGCAAGGATGCAAGGGTTGCGGTGATCTCCGTTGACGGCATGACGGACCGGGCTGCCATGGACCGCGATATCCTCGAGTCCCTGATGTACCGCGCGCGGGATGACAAGATCGCCAATGTGCCGAAGGAGGATATCCCCAAGGCGATTATGGATTACATCCTCCAGCTCTCCGAGGTCATGGAGCTCGAGTCCGTGAAGGATATCTTCGGAGATATACTCTCAGGGAACGCGGCCCTCATATTCGACGGCTACTCGAAGGCCGTGAGCGTTAACCTCAAAGGCTGGCAGCAACGCTCCGTCCAGCAGCCCATATCCGAGCCAGCGGTGCGCGGCCCGAGGGACGGCTTCGTCGAGAATATACGCACAAATACCGCCCTGATCAGGCGGAGAATCAACGATCCCAATCTCATAATCCGCTCACTCAAGATCGGGTCGCTCAACCCTACGCATATCGCCCTGGTCTATATCGATGGGGTTGCAGACTCAAATATTGTGTCCATGCTCGAGGAGAAGATCAAGGGAATCAAGGCCGACCAGGTCTTCGGGACCGGCTCCCTGGAGGAGCTCCTTACCAAGGGCTCCATGTCGCTCTTCCCCAAGGCGCTCTCCACCGAGCGGCCTGACAGGGTGGCGGGGGGGCTCCTGCAGGGGCAGATCTCCATCGTCATCGATAATTCGCCGTTTGTCCTGGTGGTGCCGGCCGTCCTGACGACATTCTTCCAGGCATCGGATGACTACTACCACCGCTCACCGATAGCGACATATATAAGGATCATACGGCTGGTAGGCTGGGCCCTCGGCCTCTTCCTGCCAGGCCTGTATGTAGCCCTCGCGGCGGTGAACCCCGACGTGATCCCGCTTGGAATGGCCATGGCCATCTCTGCGTCGCGCGAGGGGATACCTTACCCGGCGTTTGTTGAGGTGCTGATAATGGATATCGCCATGGAGCTGCTCTCGGAGGCGAGCACCAGGCTGCCAACATACATCGGCGCGTCCGCAACGGTCGTCGGTGGCCTTATCATCGGCACCGCGGCAGCCCAGGCGAGGATCATAAGCAATATCATGATAATCGTAGTCGCCGCGACAGCTATAGGGATCTTCGTAACGCCAAATTACGAGCTTGCGCTCGCGTGGAGGATATCAAAGTTCCTTTTTACATTCTTCGCGGCCGTATTCGGTCTCTACGGGTTGAGTGCAGCCTTTATCTTCCTGCTGCTTTTTCTGGTGGCTCAAGATTCGTTTGGAGTGCCATATCTTACGCCACTTGGCCCATTTAAGCCAGCCGATTTCATCAGGGACGTGTTCATACGCGCCCCATGGTGGAGCATCATCTCACGGCGGCCTCGGACGTTTCTTGCCCAGACTGAGGAGGTCCAGGCCCGTAATCGCCCAGGGGCGGCCGGCGCACCGGAGGCGGGACGAAAAGGCAAGAGTTGAAGAATAAGGTGAGGCTCGGGGAATTGGGGACAATGTGTAATATGTAAGGAGGGTGAGGTAGAGGTGGATGGAGAGCGGCCAAGTAAAGGACAGCTGACCAGCTGGCAGGTGTTCTGGCTCTTCACTATCGCAACGACATCCACGGTGGTGTTCGTCGCCCCTTCCGATACTTACCAGATACTAGGTTACGGCGGGTGGCAGCTCATCTTGGCCAGCTTCATAATCTCTGTTGCTGCCACGTTTCTGGCTGTGAGGCTAGGGAGGCGGTTTGGAGGCAGTACATATGTGGGGTGTAGCCGCCAGGCGCTGGGCCCGGCCCTCGGTTTTGTCGCCTCAGGCCTGCTAGCCTCCTGGTACACGCTCGCGGCGGCGACCGACAGCTTTCTCCTGGCGAGGGCTATGAAGGTCTCGCTTTTGACCGAAACGCCGTCTGAAGCTATATTCGCCGTTGGCGCCCTGAGCGTTATCTACGCGGTGTGGATCGGCGTTGAGAGGTTTGCGATGTTTGCGGAGATCTCCCTTCTAGTCCTCATCCCTCTTGTAATCTTCCTGGTGGTCGCACCGCTCGGTTGGGTTGAGGTTGGGAACCTTGCGCCGGTATTCACCTTTCCCATCAAAGCGTACGGGTCCCCCGCTTTCTGGCTTGCCGCTTTCATGCTGCGGGTGCACGCCTTCCTATACATTCTCTATCCATCATTTGTTAATGAGGAAAAGGCGAAAGTCATATCCCTGGGCGCAGTAACGCTTGCGGGGACCTTTTTCGCGATCACCTTCGCGTATCCCGTTATGATCTTCGGGATGCCGGTTGCAAAGGTGCTGCTCTGGCCTTTCTGGGCTACGGTCCGGGTGGCCCGTTTCTCAGGGTTTCCCGTGGAGAAGCTCCTTTATTTCGCCACAGTGGCGTGGCAGCTCATGGGCACCATCAGCACCTCGCTCCTGGTTTACTGCGCGTCGGTATGCGTGGCCGAGATGTTTCACCTCAAGGATTACAGGGTTCCGCTTATCGCGCTCATCCCAATTATTATAATACTCGCCGTAGCTCCGAGGTCATATACGGATTTCCATTTTTATTGGGTCCGGGTCTATTATCTCCTTGGATGGATAGCCACCATAATAGTGCCCGCGATCACCCTGCTGGTGGCCGTGGTATCTGGCAAGAGGGGGAATCGCGGTGCATAGGGTAGCAGCACGCAGGGTGCGCCTCCTGGGGCTCTGCAGTCTCCTGGTCTTGCTGCTGGTCACTCTCTCGGGGTGCTGGGACGTGGTGGAGATCGATCACAGGGCGTTCGTAACAAGCCTCGGGGTTGACATGACCGATGATGGCAAGATTGAGATCATAGCACACTCACCTATCCCAAGGGGTATCGCGGGAGGCGGCACCATGGGCGGGGGTGGAGGAGGAGGGCCGGCCTTTGCGCTCTATTCGGCCAAAGGTTCGACCGTTGCTCAGGCTATAGGGGCGCTGGGGGAGACAACTGATAAGAACGTAGACCTGGGCCATCTCCGCGAGATCGTGCTCGGAGAGGGTCTTGCCCGGAGGGGGGTCGGCCAGGTGCTGGACGATATGTTTAGGACCAGTCTGGCGGATGTCACTGCCATTATCCTGGTTTCAAAGGGCAAGGCCAGGGATCTCATGGGGGTAAACCCGCCGTTGGAGATTTTCCCAGTTGTTTATGTGGAACGATATCTGTACAAGGATGGGCTTGATTTGACCACCTCAGCGAGGGTCGAACTCTGGGATGCTTATAGCATGGCCTGGAATCCAAGCAGGGAGCTCTTCCTGCCGCGTATTATCGGCGTCAAGGGCAAGCCCCCCAAGGGTGGCCAGGGCGGGGGCGGCGGCCAGGGGGGTGGAGATTGGGGTAGCAAGGGGCCCCAGAGCCCCGAGAGCCAGGATAGATTCATAATATCCGGGTTCGGCATCTTTAGGAACGATAAGCTCGTAGGCTGGCTGGAGCGAAGCGATGCAACGGCATTTATCTGGACCATGGGCCTCGGCAAGGGAGGCTATATCGTCGTCGACATATCAGACGAAATCCCCGGGAAGAAGGCTACAATAATGATGACCTATGTCAAGGTCGCGAAGAAGGTCTGGAAGGAGGGCGGTAATTACAGAATCCGTCTCACATTCAAGGTGGTTGGCAATCTCCAGGGGACGGAGGGGATTCACCTCGTAGTCAATGGCCGTCGTGGGTATGAGATCCACGAGTTGATAAAAGAGCGAACTGAGAAGAAAATTAAGCTCATGGTCGAATCCATGATTCACAAGCTTCAGAGGGAGCTCAAATCCGATGCGGTAAGTTTCGGCGAGCTGGTCCGGCGAACCTACCCGCGCGAGTGGTCGCCCAGGACATGGGATGAAATATTTCCCGGCGTCGAGGTGGATGTCAGGGTGTCGGCGCAGGTTACCGAGCTGAACGTCCTGCACTGAGCCGCTCAGCCATCTCCAGCCGTCGCGATCGCGGGGGGTACCTGGCTGGAAATGAATCAGGTCTACAGGTCTACCCGGCTTGTAATAGAGGTGTGCCACCTCGCGTATATTTTTACTGGCGGTCCAACGTCCAACCACGCCAACTATCGCCAACCATCAACGACGTAACCGCCGCATGCCCGGATGAAGGGGGAGGGACCGTGAGATTCTGGAGGTTCTTCCGGAATACCCTCGTGGCGCTTGCTATATTCTGGGCCCTCGGCTACATCAATACAATAAACACCCCTGTTGCGCAGCGGGTCAGGGGATATGTGGTTTATGCCCTCACGGCGGAGGTGGATTTCAAGGCGTCGCTGGACACCCTGCGGGACCTGGCAATGAGGTTCCTAGGATCACCAGGATCCAACGGGATCGGGCAGACGAGATAACCCGGGCAGATAGGGCGATGGTGCTCGCTAAGGCCTTCGGCGTCCGCATCATCCTGAATAATTTCTTCCTGCTGCTTCTAGTTACCTATGGCTTCCTCGGCCTCCTCCCCGAGACTATTATACTCTTCTCGCTAGTCCTCTTCCATGAGATAACCCATGTCATAGTCGCAGCCGGACTCGGGCTGAAAGTTAGGGAGATTGAGCTTCTTCCCGTGGGCGGCGTCGCCAGGTTTGAAGATTTAATTGAGCTCGACCCCGCCATCGAGGCCAGGGTGGCCGTCGCAGGCCCCGCCAATAACCTTATTCTTGCCATGATCGTGTCCATTTTAGGACGCGATGGGGAGCTCGACCCGGGCCTCGCGTCCTTCATCATCCAGGGAAACCTGGCCATGGGCATCTTCAACCTGCTGCCGGTGCTCCCCCTCGACGGCGGGAGGATTTTTCGCGCCATCCTCGTCAGGCGAATGGGCTACAAGGGTGCGACCGATTTTACTATCACCCTTGGCAGGACGCTCGCGCTTCTCATGGCCGCCGGCGGAGCGGTGGGCGCCTACCTCGGTCGCTGTAACATAATCGTGGCGGTGCTCGCGGTCTTCCTTTATCTCTCGGCCGCAAGGGAGAAAGCGACTGTGGCCTATGTAATCATGCGCCAGCTTGCCCGGAGGAAGTCGGATCTCAGGTCAAGGGGGGTGATGCCTGTTCATGACCTGGTCGCCGTGGGGGATGTGCCGCTGAAGGATATCATGAGACATTTCCTGCCCGGGAAGTACCACCGTGTTGTTGTGCTAGATGAGAGATGGGGCGCTGTGGGGACGCTTACGGAAGATGACATAATAGATGGACTGGTAGAGTATGGGATTGATGCCCCCGTCAGCACCCTGCTCAGGGTGAAGAAATAGCGGTCTAGGGGCGGTCAGGGGCATTGTATATTGGACGTTAAATGCCTATACTACTAATTAGGGTGAATGCCGCGTCCCCGCGCCACCCAATGTGCACCTTCCTGCCTGGCGGGATAGAGGTGACCCGCCCGTCAGGCCGGCGTACGATAAGGAGAGGACGTGCTATCTAAGTGCTCGACCAGGAGATGGGCGCTGGGATCCCAGAAACCGGGATTCCGGCATGCAGTAATATCGCATGTAGTAATATCTCAGGCGTCAGGATCAATGCCGCACCAGGTACCAGTGGAGCCAGTAAAGCAAGCACACCGCTTGATGCCTCAGCATTACGTGGGATCCTGAATCGTGTTGTCAGGCCGGCGCGCTACCTTGATAACGAGCTGAATGCCGTGCATAAGGACCACAGGGGCGGGTTTGTCAAGGTCCTTCTGGCGTTTCCCGATGTTTATGATATCGGCATGTCTCACCTGGGCTTGAGGATTCTCTATCACATCCTGAACAGGCGCGATGACACCCTGGCCGAGAGGGTCTTTGCTCCCTGGGTGGACATGGAGCGGGAGATGAGGGAGAGAGGACTCCCGCTCTATGCCCTGGAATCCCTTGTACCTGCCCGGGAGTTCGATATAATCGGGTTTACCCTCCAGTATGAGATGAGCTATACAAATATCCTGAATATGCTCGACCTCTCGGGCCTGCCGATCAAGGCCTCCGGGAGGCGCGACGGCGACCCGCTCATCATAGCGGGCGGGCCCTGCGCCTATAACCCCGAGCCCCTGGCCGATATATTTGACTTCTTTGTGATAGGCGAGGGGGAAGAGGTCATCGGCGAGATCATCGACGCCTACAAGGAAGGCAGGAGCAGGGGCAGGAACCGCCGCGATTTGATCCGGGCTATGGCGGATATACCCGGGGTTTATGTTCCATCCCTCTATGAGGTAACATATCATGCAAATGGAACAGTTGCAAAGGTGGAGCCCAGGGTCCGGGGTATACCACCGGTTGTGCAAAAACGCGTTGTAAAGGATCTGGACCTGGCCGCCTTCCCCGGGGAGCTCGTGGTTCCTTTCCTGGAAACCGTCCATGACCGGATCTCGCTCGAGGTGTTCAGGGGCTGCACGCGCGGGTGCCGCTTCTGCCAGGCTGGCATGATCTACAGGCCGGTGAGGGAGCGGAGCCCCGAGAGGCTGCGGGAGCTTGCAGACAGGCTGGTGGAAAGCACTGGTTACGACGAGATATCGCTCATGTCCCTGAGCACGATGGACTATTCCATGATCGCTGAGCTCCTGCGGGACCTTGACGAACGCTACCACAACCGGGGGGTGAGCGTTTCCCTCCCCTCGCTGCGCGTTGACTCGTTCTCGGTCGACCTGGCCAGGGATGCAGGCAGGGACAGGGTGCGCAAGTCGAGCATCACCTTTGCGCCGGAGGCGGGCACCCAGAGGCTGCGCGACGTGATCAATAAGGGCGTCACCGAGGAAGACCTCATCAATGCAGTAACCGCGGCATTCAGGTCCGGCTGGTCCTCAGTCAAGCTTTACTTCATGGTCGGCCTGCCCACGGAGACGGAGGAGGACCTCGACGGCATAGTAGATATCTCAAAAAAGGTCCTGTATATAGGGAGAGATGTGCTCAAGGAGCGCAGGGAGGGCCGCCCGGTGAAGGTGAGCGTGAGCGCCTCCTCGTTTGTTCCCAAGGTCCACACGCCATTCCAGTGGCATGGCCAGCCGGCGATCGAGGAACTGGAGGAGAAGCAGGACTACCTGAAGCGCAACCTGAGGGGCAGGGGGTTGTCCTTCAGCTGGCATGATGCGCGCACGAGCTTCCTCGAGGCTGTGTTTTCCCGGGGCGACAGGCGCCTGGGCGAGGTCCTGGTGCGGGCCTGGGAACTCGGGTGCAGGCTTGATGGCTGGTCCGAGGAGTTCAGGTTCGATCTGTGGCTCCAGGCCTTCCGCGAAGCCGGCCTGGACCCGGCTTTCTACGCTAACAGGGAGCGACCCTATGATGAGGTCCTCCCATGGGATCATATCAGCACAGGGGTGAGCAAGGGATTTCTTATTCGGGAGAATGAGAGGGCCAGGGCGGGCATAACGACGCCGGACTGCAGGGTGGGCCGGTGCGAGGATTGTGGCGTGTGCCCTGATCTCTGCGTTGCGCGGCGCATAGCAGGAAGGCGCATGGCAGGAACATATTAGTAAGGCGCATGGCAGGAAGGCAAAAAGAGCGGGAGGGTGAGGCCTCAGTGGGAGCGAGGGAGCGGATCAGGGCGAGGCTCGAGAAGGGGGATTCTATTCGGTATATCTCCCATCTCGATTATATCAGGGCGATCGACCGCGCCGTGAGGAGGGCGAAGATTCCTATCGCTTATTCGGAGGGCTTTCACCCGCACGCGAGGATATCCTTCGGGCCGGCCCTGGCGGTCGGCATAGCAAGCGTGGCGGAATTTGCGGATTTTGAGCTCCTGGACTGCCTGGGCGCTGGGGAGTTCCTGTCGAGGATGAATTCGGCTTTGCCTGCAGGGCTTTCGATCCTCGAATCTCGCAGTATCCCGGCGGATTGGAGGCCCCTTTCTGTGGCGATTGTGGCGGCATCTTATAGGCTGCTCCTCGGGGCAGGTAGCATCGTCGCCACGGAGCGCGGGCCTGGGGCGCTGGAGCGCGCCATCAAGGAGATTCTCGGGGCGCGCAGCTTGATCGTTCGCAGGTCGGGGGAGCGCGGCCCGGAGCGTCCGAGGCGACTGGAGCCCCTGGAGCACCTAGAGGGGTCGGTGGAGGCGGAAGGCCTGGGAGGGCCAGGAAGGCCGGGAGGGCGCGAAGTCGGAGTGAAGGAGCATGACGTTGATATACGCCCGTCCCTCCTTGGCTTGCGGGTCGCCAGGGTTGCCGGCGGCGCGGCCGGGGATAGCGGTATCACGCCGGAGGAGAGGGACGGTATCGCACCGGGCGGCGGCATCGCGCTGGATATGCTCGTGAGGATTGGGGGCGGAGGCGGGGCTGCGGCGCGGCCGGATGAGATTCTATCTGTTATAGCCATGTACGGTGGGATCGCCCGGGGGATGGAGCCGGCCTCCATCATACGCACGGGGCTTTATGTGTCTAAGGATGGGCGCCTTTTCTCGCCCATGGAATGCGAGGGTGATATGTCTTCCCCACAGGGGACTTATTGGGAGGAATGATAATGTGCATAGTGTGTCGAAGGAAATCATTGTAAACGTTGAAAACGCCGAGACTCGCGCCGCTGTGCTCGAAAACGGCAAGCTCGTGGAGATTCAGATAGAAAGGCCAAATAACCAGAGATATGTCGGGAATATATACAAGGGGCGCGTTGAGAATGTCTTACCTGGAATGCAAGCCGCCTTTGTGAATATAGGGCTCGAGCGAAACGCATTTCTCTACGTGGAGGATGCGGTATCTGTTCGCAATGGCAAGGATGCTGACCTGGAGGATCTCCCTCCCCTGCGCGGGCGGTCAATCGAGGATGTCGTGAGGGAGAACCAGGAGATAATAGTCCAGATAACCAAGGAGCCAATAGGCACGAAAGGGGCGAGAGTGGTCACGCAGGTAACCCTCCCCGGCAGGTATGTGGTATTGATGCCGACTGTTGAGTGGGTCGGGGTGTCGCGCCGTATAGAGAGCGAGGAGGAGAGGGCGCGCCTGAAACGGATAGCCCAGGCTGTCAGGCCGCGCGGGATGGGTCTGATCATCCGGACTGTCGCAGAGGGCAGGGACGAAAAGGACCTGGCCCAGGAAGTCGGGTTCCTGGTGAAACTGTGGAGGAAGATACAGGCCCGGGCTCGAAGGCTCAGGGCTCCAGTGCTCCTTCACCAGGATTACGACCTCATATACAGGTTCATACGCGATCTTTTTACAGAGGATGTCGATCACTTCGTCATAGATGACGTCGATGAGTACAACAAGGCGATAGAGCTCTTGAATCTCATCTCACCTCACCTCATTGATCGCGTTGAGCTCTTCAAGAAGAGGGAGGAGGTTTTCGATTACTACGGGATCGAGGAAGAGATCGAGAAGGCCTTGAGGCGTAAGGTATGGCTCGACTGCGGCGGCTATCTCATATTCGACCAGACTGAGGCTCTTACCAGCATCGATGTGAATACCGGGCGCTTCATCGGGAGCACTAATCTTGCTGATACAGTCCTCAAGACCAATCTCGACGCCGCGGCTGAGATAGCCCACCAGCTCAGGCTGAGGAATATAGGCGGGATAATAGTCATCGACTTTATAGATATGGAGTCCGAGAGCGACAGGCAAAAGGTCATCCAGCGTCTCGAGGATGAGCTGAAGAAGGATAAGACGAAGGCCACGGTCCTGGGATTCACCCACCTCGGGCTTGTTGAGATGACCCGCAAGAAGACGAAACAGGGCCTCATAGACCTCCTGCAGCGTTCATGCCCTTACTGCGACGGCAGGGGGCGGATTCTCTCCGAGGAGACGCTTGCGCTCAAGGTCGAGCGAGAGATAAAGAGGATCGGGCGGGAGACGGATGCGGAGGCCATGCTCATCGCCGTCCACCCATCGGTGGCCTCCCTGGTTATCGGGATCGGGGGCAGCAATCTCGCGAGGATCGAAGAAGAGACGGGGAAATCCATATTTGTGAAGGGGAGCCTGGATCTCCATACGGAGGAGATTGATGTAATCGCCTTGGGGACGCGGGGTGAGATAGAGCGGAAGGCGCTTCCTGTGAGCGCCGGCGACGTGATCGATGTGGAGGTGGAGGAGCCGCATGCCACCAATGCCAACGACGGCATAGCCCGCATTGAGGGGTATATAATAGACATAGATGGCGGTGGCAAGATGGTTGGTAAGCGCATAAGGGTTGAGATTACGAAGGTCTTCAGGACTTACGCCAGGGCGCGGCTTTGCGCCACGGAGCCGGCGACACCGTCAGCGTCGCAAGCATCGCAAGCGCCGCAGGCGTCGCCGGCGTCTTGACAGCCCGGGGATGCCTGTGTTAAAATATGGAGCGTGCAGGCGGCCCGCGAGCTTCAATCTCCCGGGGCCTGCCTGCTTGCCGCACGGTGAGGGCTCCACTTCGAGAGAAACGCACCAATATGTGCGTGCCCTTCTCCGGCGAGTCTGAGATTCAGGGGGCACCCTATCATGTATGCAGTAATCGAGACGGGTGGAAAGCAGTACAGAGTCCAGGAGGGCGATATCATCAGGGTAGAAAAGCTCGACGCCCCTGTCGGCGAGTCAATTGAGCTGGATAAAGTCCTCCTTGTAAGCGATCAGGGCGACAATGGCGAGGCGAGGGTTATGGTCGGAAAGCCGGTCCTTGAAAACGCGAAGGTCGCCGCCAGGGTCCTGGATCACGGCCGGGCAAAGAAGATCCTGGTATTCAAGTATAAGGCGAAGAAGAACTATCGCAGGCGCTATGGACACAGGCAGCCTTTTACGGAGCTGCGCATCGAGAAGATCGAGGGCCCGGCCTGATGGTAACTGGGTAGATCCAGCTGGCTAGATCGAGAGGAACCAGAAGCCGATCAAGAGGAACCAGAAGCCATAGAAGCCATGACAAAGCGCACAGAAATCCTGTAATAAGGCGAAGAAATCATAGAATCAGAGGGAATTCATCGAATTCATCAAGGATAAGGTGGTGACATCCATGGCTCATAAAAAGGGAGTGGGAAGCTCCAGGAACGGGCGAGATAGCCGGTCGAAGCGCCTTGGGGTAAAGAGGTATGGCGGCCAGTTTGTAACGGCCGGGAGCATACTGGTGCGCCAGCGCGGCACGAAGATCCAGCCAGGAATGAATGTCGGGCTCGGCAAGGACGATACCTTGTTTTCCAGGATAGATGGCTACGTCAGATTTGAGAGAAGCGGCAGGGACTCAAAAAAGGTGAGTGTCTACCCCAGCGAAACGGTTGTTGCGTGATTTCGCGATCTCTCCTGCCCCCGGACATCACCCTGGCGGGCATTGCATTACCCGGACACCAGCGCACCAACAGTCCCCTCGATCCCCCGTTCGCGATGGGTCTGCGGCGGCGGTCGCGGGGATGTTTTTATATTGAGGCATACTATAGCCTATAGTCTGTAGCCTATAGCCGCATACTATAGCAGAATACTATAGCCGTATACCTATACCGTATGGCCGGAGTGGTATGATTATGTTTATCGATACCGCTAAGATCTATGTCAAGGCGGGCGATGGCGGCCCGGGGTGCGTGAGTTTCAGGCGTGAGAAGCATGTTCCGCGAGGTGGACCTGACGGTGGCGATGGAGGTGCCGGGGGAGATGTTATCCTCCTTGTCGACCCGGGGCTCGCGACGTTGATGGACTTCAAATATAAGCGCCATTACAAGGCAGAGCGGGGCCAGCGCGGGATGGGGTCCAGGATGAGCGGCCGGGATGGAGACGATCTTGTCATTAAGATCCCGCCGGGCACGGTTATCCGGGATGCCGGGACGGGCGAGGTGCTGGCCGACCTCGTCGCAGCGGGCGATAGCGCCGTCGTGGCCCGGGGAGGGCGCGGCGGGAGGGGCAATGCCAGGTTTGTCACGTCTACCCGCAGAGCTCCTAGGATGGCCGAGGAAGGGGAGCCGGGCGAGGAGAGATGGTTCTTCTTGGAGTTGAAGCTCCTTGCCGATGTAGGCCTTGTTGGATTGCCGAATGCCGGGAAGTCCACCATCATTTCCAGGATCTCCGCCGCCAGGCCCAAGATAGCTGATTACCCCTTTACAACGCTCGTGCCCAATCTCGGTGTCGTGGCGCTTGAGGATGGGAGAAGCTTTGTCGTCGCGGATATGCCCGGACTGATCAGCGGCGCGCATAAAGGGGCGGGCCTCGGACATGAGTTCTTGCGGCATGTTGAGCGCACCAGGGTCCTCGCTCATGTGCTTGACCTTTCGTGCCCATCCGGTCGCGACCCGGTAGAGGATTTCAATGTTGTAAATAACGAGCTCGTGCTGCACGACCCCGAGCTGCTCAAGCGGCCGATGGTGGTCGTGGGAAACAAGCTTGATATGCCCGGGGCGGCCGAAGCCTTTGAGAGAGTGAGGGGGTATTGTACCGGCAGGGGATTTGAGGTTTACGGGGTTTCAGCTCTCACGGGGGAGGGCTTGAGGGACTTTCTTTACGGTGTGGCCAGGCTGCTGGAGGCCGGACGCCAGGAGCCGGATGAAGGGAAGCCAGTTGATGCGACGGGTAATAAGATTGAAGAGGTGATGCGGGGTAAATGAGTGGTGGGGGAGAAGACAAGGGGAAGGGAGATACGAGCGTCGGCATCATGGGGGGCACATTTGATCCGATCCACTACGGGCACCTTGTGACGGCTGAGGCTGCCAGGTGCGAATTCAAGCTTGATGTGGTCGTCTTCGTCCCATCCGGCCAGCCGCCGCACAAGAAGGGGTATGAGGTTTCCTTGCCGAGGGATAGGTATATCATGACCTCGCTCGCTGTGGCGACAAACCCCTATTTCGAGGTCTCATCGATTGAGATCGAACGGGAAGGGCCTTCGTATACGATCGATACGGTGCGGGCCTTCAGGGGGAAATATGGGGAGGATGCCAGGCTTTTCTTCATCACCGGGGCCGATGCCACCCTCGAGATACTTACCTGGAAGGATGCGAATGAGCTTCTCAAACTCTGTAGCTTTATAGCTGCCACCAGGCCCGGCTATGGGTTATCCAGGATACAGGCAGGGGTGCGCGAGCTCCAAAGCCGGTCCCCCAACAGGGTTTATACACTTGAGGTGCCGGCTCTGGCCATCTCGTCGACGGATATAAGGAGGCGGGTGAAGGAGGGTCGCCCCATCCGCTATCTCCTCCCAGAGAGTGTAGAAAACTATATCATGAAGATGAGGTTGTATAAAAGGGTGTAAATGCTGGGAATGAAGCCAAAGTTGCCCTTTTTTGAACTTTCAATATACCAGTTATTATGATATAATTACTATGCGATTATAATTATGAGTATTGCGCTAGGCGCGGGAGAGTTATATTATTGGAGAGTTATATGGAGAATAGAAGCCCGGTGTCTTACATAAACTAGCATTACCCGGGTGACGACTCTACATATACATAAATGTATCAATACCTCACAGCCGTGCCGGGTCTTATCTTATGTTAGGAAATATCATGGCCAGAGCTATAATGGCCGGGCTAGGTTATACGGCTTTTGTGTTATACGCTCTTGTAAGGTCTGCGTTTCCTTGGATTCCGTGGTTCTACTGCGTTGCGTCCTGTTCAAGTCGGGGATACCCACACTGTTCACTTCCTGACCTGCAGTTCGAACCGGATAATGTGCGGAAGAGCCAGGATTCGAGGTTCCCGCCAGGACCTCGAATTTTCATTCTTTGGCTGAGAAAGGGGGGGAGCCAGTGACAAAGACTCTTTATGTTGGCAATCTACCATGGAAGGTTACCGATGACGACTTGGCAAGGGCCTTTTCCGCCCACGCCGAGGTTATCAACAGCAGGGTGATCGTCGACAGGGAGACGGGACGCTCCAGGGGATTTGGGTTTGTCGAAGTTGATGACCTGGATGCCGAGAAGGTCATCCGGGAGATGAACGGGTCTCAGATCGACGGCAGGACGATAGTTGTCAACGAGGCGAGACCGCGCCAGGCCAGGATTTAACAACCCGGTTCTGGATGGGTCCTGGCGAGGGCTTCGCGTTATGACAGGTGATAGAGGGCAACCTCCCTTACTTGCCGGGGGCGCACCCCGCTGGGGTTGACGGTTGGCTGGGACATCTTGGGGGCCCCGGGGCGGGGAGGCCCGGGCTGGCCGGTAATGGTAATGGGAGGTTGTCATCCCTTTAAAAGATGTGAGAGGTGTGCCTGGTTGCTTTCGGAAGATGAGATAAAACGGCGCCTCGAGAAGATGATATCGAGGCGCAGGTTGATACATTGCCTTGGTGTCCAGACTACAGCGGTTAAACTTGCGAGGCTCCACGGGTCCGACAGGCAAAAGGCCAGTATTGCCGGGCTGGTGCATGATTGTGCCCGGGACTTATCTCATGATACCCTTATTGAAATGGTTGAGAGATTTCGTATAGTTGCAGATGAGATCGAGCTTGGAGAGCCGGCTCTGCTGCATGCGCCGGTGGGCGCAGAACTGGCGAGGGTGGAGTTTGGCATCGATGACGAGGAAATCCTGAGTGCGATCCGGCTTCATACCACGGGGGATAGTGGGATGTCCTTGCTGGATAAGATAATCTACCTTGCGGACTATATCGAGCCCGGGCGCTCATACGCAGGCGCCGGAAAGCTCAGGCGTCTTGCCATGGAGGATTTTGGCCGGGCCCTTATTGTGGCTACTAACCAGACGATCGCGTATGTCATCCGGAGGGGGGGTCTTATTCATCCTCGCACTGTAGATGCCCGCAATTTCTTCATAACCGAAATGAGGGGCAGGGCCGGGGAGCTGACCAGTATTTTCGAATGATCTTATAGGTGGGTAACCCGGATGGCTCCGGTGATTAATATAGCTAATTCATCTAATACATCAGGTAATAGTAATAGGTGGTGATAAGTCGGATGGGGAAAGACCCCTTACAGGTTGCCAGTCTGGCTGCCATGGCCGCAAACGATAAGAAGGCATACAACCCCGTTATCCTCGACGTCCAGGGGTTGACCCAGGTGGCAGACTACTTCGTTATAGTGAGCGGCACGTCCTCTGTTCACCTCAATGCCATAGCCGAAGCTATAGTTGAGGAGCTCGAAGAGAGCGGCGCTAGATTGCTGCACAGGGAGGGTTTAGCCGAGGCCGGGTGGATTTTGCTCGACTACGGCCACACCGTCGTCCATGTTTTTCGTCAAGAAGAGAGGGAATTCTACGACCTCGAGCGACTGTGGAGAGGGGCAAAGGCGGTAGGCCTGGATACATGACGCAATCTCGGCTGGCGTGGCTTGACGTACATTCTATATGGACGTAAAATGGTGATAGCAGATTTGGTATTTGATAGTAAATAAAGATGCTTTAAGTAAAGGCGCTTTGAGCTTTTGGGTCTCTTGGGAGGCAGGTTTATTTATGTCTTTAACAAGACGCCGGAAGGAGTTTCTCCTAGAGGTAAAGAAGGTCTATGATGAAACCCGCGAACCTGTCCACTATGCTATGCTTGCCAGGGCCCTCGGTGTCAGCAAGTGGACAGCCTACGATATGTTGAAGGAGCTCGAGAAACAGGGTTACGTTAGGGCAGAATACGTAGTCAACTCCTATGAGCGGGCCCCCGGCCGGTCGATGGTGGTTTTTGTTCCAACGAAAAAGGCCCGGATTTTTGTGGAGACGAATTCAACGCCTGATGCCGGCAAGCTTGATGATGATTGGGGTCATATAAAAGAAACCGTCTTGAGGCTCCTGGATGACCTCCGCAGGTCAGGACCTGCGAAGGCTATAGATAGATTGGGCGAGGATCTGGCGAAGATGGAGCTAGATCTGCCCCTGATGTTTTGCGCGCACATCATCGGCATGCTTGTTGTATGCATCAAGGTTGTGAGCGTAGGCGATGTCGGCACTGTAGCCAAACTCTTATCCATGGCCCAGGAGCCCGAGCTCGGGTTGAGCTTGCTTGCTGGCACGGTCCTCGGGATAACCGCATTGAAGGCAACAGGTAACCTCGATCTGGCAAGGCGCTTGAGCCCGTACCTTGGGAGGTATCAGAGGTACGTCTCCCAGATCAGCTCCGAGGAACGCAAGCTCTTGCTTGATTTCGCCAGGGAGGCGCTTGGTGCTAGTTAGTCTTGCAGCAGTGATAGCGTTGAGTAGTTAATGATGCTGATAATGCTGGCAGTGAAGATAGCTCATAGTATTCACAATAATAATGACTGAAATAATGACTGATAAAAGGAGGTGCCTTATGTGGACGACCCCGTCAATAAGGTTTTGAATCTAGGTATCGGAGTTTGCCTTGCGGCAAAAGAGGCCTGTGAGAAGCTGGTAGACGATCTGATGAAGCACGGGGATAGCTCTTGCGCCGGTGCCAAGCGTATCGTGGATGACCTCATAAGAAAGGGGGAGGAAGGGCGAAGAGATATTCGGAAGGCGGTGTTCAACGGCGTCGACCGGCTGGCCGACATGGCAGGCCTGGCCACAAAGAAGGATATTGAACAGCTCGAGCGGAAACTCAATGCCACGCGAGAGGGAGCGTAAGGCTATTGCACTTCTACCTTCTCAGGAGCGCGAGACATCTTGGCCGGGCGAGGCAGATAGCCAACGTCCTTGTGAAACACGGCTTTGGCTTTGTGGTGGACCGGCTGGGTGGGGTGGTCATCTTCTCTATCCCTAGAAGGGCTCTCAGGCGAAAGGCCCTCGAGAGGGAAGGAGGAGCGGGAGGCCCCGGCGCTGGCGAAAAGGCCGGGTGGGAGAGGGTAAGGCTCGTTGCCGAGGATCTCGGTCCCACGTTCATCAAGCTCGGCCAGCTTCTCAGCACGCGACCCGATGTGGTCCCCAGGAGCCTCGTGACCGAGCTGATGAAACTGCAGGACGAGGTTTCACCTATCAGCTATGCTGAAATCGCTACCGTGATCGCAAGCGAGCTCGGGTCAAAGGTTGAAGACCTGTTTACGTTCTTTGACCCGGAACCAATAGCAGCCGCCTCCATAGGCCAGGTTCACAGGGCCATTTTGACGACCGGCGAGGAGGTCGCCATCAAGGTCCAGAGGCCGGGCATTGAGAGAACAGTGCAGTTGGACCTGGAGATATTAGAGGACATCGCCCAGCTGGCTGAGGGGCGTTTCGCGTGGGCCGAATTGTACAAGCCCTCTATCATTGTGAGGGAATTTGCTGATACGCTTCGAAGGGAGCTGGATTACACCACCGAGGCACATAACGCTGACGTGTTCGCACGAAACTTCGCCAATGACCCGTCTGTTCGCATCCCGAGGGTTTTCTGGGAGTTTACGAGCCGGAGAGTGCTCACCCTCGAGTATATACGCGGAATCAAGGTCAACGACCTGCAGGGGATCGATGTAAGGGGCTGGGATAGGCGTAAAATAGCCGAGAATCTGGCACGGTCCATGTTTAAGCAGATCATCATTGATGGGTTCTTTCATGCGGATCCTCACCCCGGAAATATCACCGTGGTCGGCGATGGGACGCTTGCATTCGTGGACTTCGGCATGGTTGGGCGCCTCGACGAGGAGACCAGGGATAAGGCGATTAACTTCTTGCTCGCTATCGTTGGCCGGAGGGCTTCAGACGTTGTCAGGGCTATGCTTGACCTCGGCGCCGTCAGCCCCGGCATCGACGTGAAGCAGCTCGAGCTGGAAATCCAGGATATCCTGCAGAAGTATTATGATACGCCGCTCAATAAGATCAACGTCGGAGAGGTTATTGAATCCACTATGGATTTAGCCTTCAGGTACAGGATCAGGATGCCGAGCAATCTCGCCCTCCTGGTGAAATGCCTTGTGACCCTTGAAGGGATCGTCGACCAGCTCGACCCCTCTGTATCGCCGATGGAGATAGCCGAGCCCCTGGGGAGGCAGCTCCTCCGCGAGAAGTATGCGCCCGAGGCGCTCGCGAAATCCTTTGTCCGTGGTCTCGTGGGTTATCTCGGTGACCTTAGGATATTGCCGGAGAAAATCATTAGCGTGCTTAGTTTGATGCAAGAAGGAGAATTGAAGCTAAAGCACGAATACAGGGAATTGGAACGAGCTATATCGAAGTTGACCAGTGCTTTCAACCGCTTGTCCTTCAGCATAGTAGTTGCCGGGATCCTGGTCGGTTCGGCGCTGGTCGCCCAGCGGTCGACGGGTACAGGTTCGATCATCGGCAAGCTCCCCCTGGCCGAGCTGGGGCTGGGGATTGCCGCAGCACTGGGTATGTGGCTTCTTATTTCAATAATCCGTTCTGGACGACTCTAGAGGGGAATATATCTATTTTGAAACGTGGATTTGCCATGAACTTATCTCCCCGCGAAATTGGTTTATATCCGTGCCTATGAGAAGTTGAAATAAATAAATAGAATAATCTTTTGGGTCTTTTGGGGCATCATGCCCGGTAAAGAGCCCTCATGCTGGAGGTGAGGGAAGTAGAGAGGCTCATCGAGTTAGCTCTGGTGAAACCTGAACGTCGGCCTTTTGTCTTCTATATTTCACGTTATTTCATGTTTCGCTTATGATTCGCCCAGGATGAAAGAAGACCGGGAGGGAGACTTGAATGGGTACATACAACCTCATGAAGAAGTATCTTGCAACGCAGATTATGGAGCAGATGCTGAACCTCATTGCTCATAACCCTGAGAAGAATCTTGTTACGTTGTTTCGCATAGGCGAGAAGATCGCCTTTACCGATAGCTACAGGAGACAGGCAGCGGGCATCAGAAGGGTCCTCGAGAACCCGTCCCACCCGACCACCCAGATGGTTGTCAGGGCGCTGCGAGAGATGCACCCCAACTGCCGGAACAAGGGCATTGTCAACTTCTTTATAAATGCCTTGCTCCTGGGGCAGAAGGAACGAATGGACTTCCAAGCCAGGGAGAACGTGCACGTCCCATTCCTGGTGGTCATCAGCCCGACGATGAGATGCAACCTGCGCTGCATCGGATGCTATGCAGGAAACTATGAAAAGCAGGAGGGCCTGGATTTCGAGACGATAGACCGCATAATCACCGAGGCCAAGAAGATGGGCATCCACTTCATCACAGTAAGCGGCGGGGAGCCCTTCATTAGAGAGGACCTCTTTGATATATACAAGAAACATGATGACGTTGTATTCATGATCTACACGAATGGGACACTGATAGATAAAGCGGTTGCCAAGAAGATAGTAGAGCTTGGCAATGTGACTCCAGCCATAAGCGTCGAGGGGTTCGAGGCGGAGACGGATGCGCGTAGGGGGAAGGGCGTTTTCGCTCGCATCATGGAGGCTATGGACAACCTGAGGTCCGAGGGGGCCGTCTTCGCGTTCTCGGTGACGGCGACGCGCAACAACATTGACACGATAACGAGCGATGAATTCATGGATATGCTCATATCGAAGGGAGCGGTCTATGGTTGGTACTTCACGTTCGTGCCGGTGGGCAAGGATGCGGATCCCGAGCTCATGCCAACCCCTGAGCAGCGCAACAGGCTCAGGGAGAGGGTCAATTATTTCCGGACCTATAAACCAGTATTTGTGGCCGACTTCTGGAATGACGGGCCGTTTGTCGGTGGGTGCATCGCCGGCGGCAGGTCATACCTCCATATCAACTCGAATGGGGATATAGAACCCTGCGTATTCACGCATTTCGCCGTGGACAACATCAAGGACAAGACGCTCCTTGACGCGCTAAGGTCGCCGTTCTTTGCGGCGATTCAAAAGAGGCAGCCCTTCAACAAGAATCACCTCCGCCCGTGCATGATCATTGACAACCCGCACATATTGAGGGAGGTTGTGCGGGAGACCGGGGCGCACCCGACGCACGAGGGGGCAGACACGGTGGTGACGAAGCTGGCGGATGCCCTCGACAACTACGCCGAGGCTTACGGGCGGGTGGCCGACCCCGTGTGGGCGGCGGAATACCCCGAGGGCCGGGAACAGGCGCGTGCGGCCCAGCAGGCGCTGCAGGCGAGCGCTGGTAAGTAGAAGGCGGCAGGGTGGCCAAGAGATGGTAAAGCGGCGAAGCGGCGAAGCGGCGAATAAATGAGTTGACATCGACCTATTAATCTTCTATAATAGACATCGTGATGGCGAAAGCCTCATATAGCAGACAAAAAAAGACTGTCAGGGTTGGGGACGTAGCTCAGTTGGGAGAGCGCTTGAATGGCATTCAAGAGGTCGTGGGTTCGACTCCCATCGTCTCCACCATTTTTTCTTTCTCCTTTAACTAACTTCTTTATAGTTCACTTAACCGACGTTCCTCCCCCTTACTGCGGAAAATTAATTTAGTCGGAAAAGCTATAAACACCATAGCACTCGGGCCTCTCCTCTGATGAAACCCTCGTAAGAATTCATCATCCGTGCCTCCGAATGGATCATTCCGATGGGTAATAAAGGCCTTCGCACCCTATGAACCCCTAATAAGCGTTGGATCGAACTCTTCTGCAGCCGCGCTGGCATCTGGTCTACACGCAAATTCCTTCGCCTGTATCTCCTTAGCTGCTATGGTCAGATTCTCTTGTAGCTGTTCAATCTCACAGGAGACCCCAGAAAATGTCCCCCTACACCCCTGAGGGGTGCGAAATGTACGCTGTGAAATGAAAACCCCGGGTCGCTCCGGGGTCTGCACTTGTTTATGGTGCAATATCAAGATAGGTACTGGTCGAGGTCTTCCAGCTTCTCGATCTCGAATATGTTCTCGGCGATCGTTTCAAGGGTGAGCACATCCTGAGATTTGATTTTCTCAAGGTATTCGGGTGGGAGTTTTTTGAATTTCCTACGGAGTTGCCGCAAGGTCATCTCAGAAAGGGCTTCCCTTTTACCTTTCTCTATACCTTTCTCTATACCTTTCTCTATGCCTTTCTCTATGCCTTCTTGAATGCATTCCTCTCTGATTAACTGATATCCCGTAGACTGCTTGATATCAAACATGTTTCCGACCTCCCTGAAGATTTTCTGGATAATTGTCCTCCCAAATGCGAGACCCGCGAATATCTCCGCCCGTACAAGGGTTTCCTGCCTTTCTTGAAGGCTCATAAGAGGGCTATTTACGATATCGTTTACGCATTCCCTCAAAAACCTGTCGGGTTCTTTTTTGCGGCTTTCCCTCTCGGCAAGAGGTAAAAGCGCATATAATTCAGGTATTCCTGATGCCTTAAGGGAATTTCGCGTTAATGAACCGATATCCAGTAATTTGTACTGATAATCGAGCCTGCCGAGTTCACCCCTGTGATATGACAAGCTGTTCTTCATGCGGGGTGGGGAAGACCCAAGGTAGAGTAAAACCTGATACGGGAAATCCCCGTATAAGTCACATATTTCGGTCGCATAACGTAGCATTCTTAAATGCATCTTCGAGTCATCCGTTGTCTGGAACTCTATGTGGCAAATAACCGGCCCTGTTACTGTTGACCCCCTTACCACCAGGTCAGATGACCTTGCTTCAAGGCGTTTGAATTCTACATTAAGGGGTTCGGCATCCTCTAAGGCTATGCCGCTGAAATATTCTATTAATGCCTCCTCGCTGCCTGAGAATAAATCCTTGATGGTTACATCGTATTTCTGTCCTGTCTGCTCCGGCAAATTAAACCCTCCCGACCTGGTTCTAGTTTTAGTCTACCACATTTATGCAGAAGTCTCAATCTGCTCCGAATGGCCTGAAGCATTGAAAGTAGCTGGGAAAAGACGCGGGGGCGGTGCACGGAGGTGAGATGAAGACAGTGATCGGGGCGGTCGGGTAGTCTTTTTTCGCCATGGCGGGGGGCTGGAGTTGTTCTGATGGCTATGAGAGATAGCTAGGGCGGTTCTGAGGGGGAAGGAGAATAGACCTGCCGAAGCGGGATTGCATTGTGCAATCTTGCAGTCAAGTAACTATCATGGAGGCCGTTGACTTTTCCCACTAGCTACCAGATATTCTGGCTGGCAATGGTTATAACGGAACTATTTACATGTAGACTGCGCCTATAAACTCTACCTATCATAAGACAAGATAAGCCATATCTCCATAAAAACCTCTATTCTAGGAGTGGATATCTGGTGATCGGACTGCGGAGTATCACGATGTCAGCATATGAGAAACTGCTTACTACCTTCGGTATAGTCAAGAAGGATAGCTTGTTCTATGCCTTCAGGGAGCTCATCCTCCCTCTTGTAAAAGACGGGGATTTTAGCTCATTCTATAACCTGAACAAGGGCCGCGATAGTGTATCTCCGGCGCTTCTCAGCCTTGCTCTGATTCTGCAAAGGATTCTGGGCTATTCTGACCGGGAGATGGCCCGCGCGATCAGGGTAGACCTCGAGGTCAATGGAGATATGGCTTATCTTGTCTTATGATAGGTAGAGTTTATAGGCGCAGTCTACATGTAAATAGTTCCGTTATAACCATTGCCAGCCAGAATATCTGGTAGCTAGTGGGAAAAGTCAACGGCCTCAAGTACATGGCACTTACATTATACTACAGAATTTTGAAAAATACCTACCCTTTAAGCCCTGAAACCCGCAATATTAAGGGGTCGCCACCCTGGGATTTGCCTCAAAACTGTTCAAAACCAGCCCAAGGGAAACGGTGAGGGGGATTAGATTAGCCCGAGCGATGAAAAATTACAATTCTCCCCGGTGAAAAAGTGCATTTTCTGCCGGTGAAAAATAGCATTTTCTGGGCGGTGATTAATTACATTTCCCGAGCGGCGTTGACAGTGGCTGCCAGTATCTTGACCAACCTTAGATTTGTTGAGGTTATCTACGTATGCACTGCATCTACTATAAAGCAGGGTAAGCTGTTCTGCGATCACAGAAAACGGCCTATGTCAGGCGGCGCAAGCAGGAAATTCTTCGATTTACAGATTTCCGCGCCCCTGCTCTAGAGGGTCCACTCGGCATTCTGGATTAATGAAGGGTTTATATACAATCTAGCGAACCGGACCATGATATGCCCAGCAAGACGAGTAAGACTAAGTGGTATAGGCTGACCGGGAGATCACGGTTTTCGAGTTCACAGGTAGGATATGCAAGCTCTACTCGAGGACCAATGGGCACATAGACAATAACGACGGGTGACCGCATCCTTTAGTTTGTATAACAAGGAGTATCAGGAATCGACAAACGTATTGATATAGCAAGAGTCATATAGGATAATGTAGGTGGAGCAGGGAACAGATTCGGAGGCGAACGCAATGCGCGTAGCAGCATACCTGCGGGTGAGCACGGAGGAGCAGGCGAAGGGCTTCGGCCTTGAGGAGCAGCGGGACAAGCTTTTGGCCTACTGCCAGTTTCGGGGCTGGACTAAAGTAACGTGGTATGAAGACCCGGGATATTCAGGAGGCGACACGGATCGGCCTGGCTTAACCGCTTTGTTGGAAGCTGTCAGAGCGGGAGCAGTGGACGCAGTCCTCACCTACAAGGCTGACCGCCTTTCCCGCAAGCTTAAAGACCTTCTGGTGCTGATAGAAGACGAACTGACCCCCCGCGGTGTTGCTTTCGTGAGTGCGACCGAGGACTTCAACACCAGCACGGCCAGCGGCAAGGCTTTTCTTTCCATGCTGGGCACCTTCGCCGAGTTCGAGCGAAACACGATTCGCGAGCGCACTATGGGGGGAATGAAACAGAAGGCGCGGCAAGGCGGTTACGCGGTCGGGGAGCCACCGCTAGGGTACAGGGCAAGAGAGGGGCATTTGGAGGTAGACCCGACGCAGGCGTAGATTGTGGCGAAAATCTTTGCCATGAGGGAGGCCGGGGCGACCCTGGAAGAAATAGCGGCTGAGCTGAACAAAGAAGGCGTGCCCACCAAACGGGGAGGAAGGTGGTATGCTGCTACAGTCCGGTATATCCTTCAGAACCCGAAATACCGGGGGATCCTGCGGCAAAGCTTTCAAGGCGAAACATTTGAGGCAGAGTCCCCGGCCCTGCGGATAGCCTGAGGGGGGAGACACATGAAGAAGAAGGCGCTGTCGCCCGAAGAGGTCGCCGAGCTTTTGGGAGTGAGTCGGACGACCATATACAGGGAAATGAGCCGGGGGAGGCTATCGAGCATGAAGGTCGGAGCGCGCAGGCTTATCATGCTGCCTGATCTGGAAGCCTACCTGGGGAAGGAACGGGCCAGAGTATTGGTCAGCGATGACGCTTTAGATTAATAGATTGAAGGCGGGAGCCTGGAGGATCTCCTACAAGACCCCGCCTTCAACCGCGCCGTCAAACTCTCTTTGCCAGCCTCCGAAGAGGGGGATGAATTCCAAAAAAGAGGAGGTGAAGGAGAAGCTCTACGCAGAGACAGGGGGTCAGCCTGGGCTGGTCAATGAGGTATGCAAGCCCCTGGTCGAGCGCTTCAACTGGGTCGACGGGGTGATCGACTATAAGGAAGACCCCGAATCCCACCAACTCTACGTCAGATTTGCCTGCCCCATCTATTAGAGGAAGTTATATGCCTACTTTAGGCCTGACCTCGGCCCGGAGCAGAAAAACTACCTCTTGTGAATCCATTGAGAAGGAATTCTACAATAGATGTCGAAATAATAACTTATGTAGCTTTAGTCATACCATAATATCTTAGTATTAAATGGCTCATCTTGGCACGGGCAAGAGACCGTGCGAAAGGAAGAGAGTCTATGAGGGTCTATCTTCATAAGGATTTTCACGGTGCTTTGAGTTGTGGTTTCCAGTATCTCAAGGACCAATATGGGATGGATGCCCTCAAGAGTTACTGGAAGCAGGTCGCAAGAAATTGTTATTTCGGGCTTTCCAGGGCGCTCCGGGAGGAGGGTCTTCTTGCGCTTGAGGAACACTGGCGGAGGATCTTTGGCATTGAAGGGGCGGACTTTGAGCTCTCCTACCAGGGGGAAACTCTCGTCCTCGAGGTAAAGCGCTGCCCTGCAATCTCCCATATGAAGGACAACGGCTACCCCATCGCCGAGGATTTCTGTGAACACACGCGCGTGATAAACGAGGAGGTCTGCCACAGGGCAGGTTATAAGGCCTCCTGCTCCTATAATCAGGAGGCCGGAAGCTGTGTCCAAAGATTCTGGAAGCAGGAGGAATAAGTCCCGTTTAAGCTTCCCTCCAATGTTTGAGGACAGGTACCTTGGTATGTGAATGGTGGTGTATGAGATATGATTTCGTGTACGGAGTTCATTCTCGCCTACAACGAGATCTTTAAGTTCCTCAAGGAACTGGGCGGCCAGCCGGCATTGGATGACTTCTGGCGTAACATTTCCCAGAAATACCTTCTAAACCTCGAGGAACTCGTTTCCCGTGATGGGATAAGGGGGATGGAGGCCTACTGGAGGCATACCCTCGAGGAGGAAGCGGCTGATTATGAGATGACTGTCACGGATGATACCTTCCTCATCGATATGAAACAATGTCCTTCCGTGGACCTTCTGAACAGAAGCGGCGTTGAGAAGTGCGACTCCTACTGCGCCCACTGCGAGGCCCTCTATGAGCCCATAATCGAGAGATATGGTTACAGCTTCAGGATGGAGCTCCTAGACCCAGATAAGGGCGTCTGCAGGCTCATAGTCAGACGTAACAGGAGTTAGGGCTTTCTTTCATAGACACGTCATGGCAGAGGTGAAGAAAGATGCTTAAACTTGGGGGTGTAATCCCGCCCATGGTGACCCCCCTGGACCGTAATGGGAAGGTGGACGAGGCTTCTACCAGGAGGCTTGTGGATTTCATTCTGAACGCCGGGGCGGACGGGTTATTTCTTCTAGGGACCATGGGAGAGGGTATGGCACTCCAGAACTCGGAGAAGACCCGGCTTGTGGAGATTGTCCTGGATGAGGTGAGGGGGAGGTGCCCTGTGCTCGCCGGGGCGGGGGATATCTCATTCCCGAGGGCTCTCGAGAATAGCTTCAAGTTACAGGAACTTGGGGTTGACGCTGTAGTCCCGATGCAACCCTCGTTTTTCAGAGGGCTTTCCGGGGCGGAGATTGAAGGCTACTTCGTGGGGATCGCTGAAAGGCTTGATATCCCGGTGGTCATCTACAACAATCCTGGACTTGCCGGGAATACGATACCCCTTGAGACCCTGGCGCGGCTTTGCTCCCATCCGAAGATCATAGGGACCAAGGACTCCACGGGAGACTTCGCGTATTTCGTCGAAAGCCTTTTGATTAAGGCCCGTTGTAACAAGCCCTTCAGCGTGCTTCAGGGAAACGAGTGGAGCATAGCTCCTTCAGTCCTATGTGGAGCCGATGGGGTCGTCCCGGGGATAGGGTCGCTTGCTGGGAAGCTCGTGAAGCGGATCTACGAGGAAGCCAGGCTCGGGCATCCCAATGAGGCGATGGAATTGCAATTCACCTTAATGGAGCTCTTTCACGGAATCTATGGGAGTGACAGGAGCGACTGGCTCCGGGGCCATAAGGAAGCCCTCGCATACCTCGGGATAATAAGCAGCCCGACCACCCTCCCCTTCAGGCCCATGAGCGAAGAGGGAAAGGCACGGGTGAGGAGTTGCGTGGATAGGCTGAAGGACTATCTTCTTTAACAGGCATTGATTCTTGAGATCTCAGGTGGTGGCTGGGGATGCTCAGGCGTTTAAGGAAGGATAACCTCTACGAGCGTGTGGCTGAGGAGATAAAGACATATATCATAAACAATAACCTCAACCCAGGTGACCGCCTGCCTCCGGAGCGGGAACTCGCGGAGATCCTGGGCGTAAGTCGTACCTCGATCCGGGAAGGGATAAAGCTCCTTCAGACCTTTCAACTAGTACGCGTGAGGCCCAAGGAAGGGATAACGGTAAAGCGGCTGGAGTTAGGGCCCCTGATTGAACAGGTTTCCTTTCGCCTGTTGCAGGATAAACCGAAGTTCCGCGAGCTTGTGGAGGCCCGTAGGATCATCGAGATGGACATCTTGAAGCTTGCTGTGGAGCGTGCGACCGCTGATGACCTTGCTGCCATGGCCCGAAGCACGGAGCGGATGAAGAAGAAGGCAAAAAGGCTCGAAAGTTACCTCGATGAGGAGCTCGCCTTCCATGAGGCTATCTTAAGGGCGGCGAAGAATCAGGTCCTCGTGGGCTTTAGGGGGGTACTCTCCGAATTCTTCAAAGCCCTGCCTGAGCTAGACCTTGATTTCGGTGACAGGTTTGAGCTCACGCTTGAGGAGCACCTCGAGATCTACCAGGCGATATGCGAGAGGGACCAGGCCAGGGCGCTTAGAGTCATGGAAAGACACCTTGCGCGTTACGGGGGGATATTGGGACGTCTGCCAGAGGCGGGTGGAGAATCCGTTTTGCTGGGGGGTGGGAGTTCCAAGGACATAAAGGCTTAGTGCCACGGAATCTAATGGATACCTGGGTAGCTGAGATGTAGCTAAAAGGGAGGCGGTTCATGATGATGGGTTTCAAAAGGTCCTCTATGGCCATCATTCTAGCCATCGGTCTGATTTTCGCGTTGACCCCGAGCACGGCCCTTGCAGGCCAGGGCTACCGTGAGGCCCCGATGCTTTCAGAGCTCGTAAAGCAGGGGAAGCTTCCTCCGGTGGAGAAGCGACTTCCGGAGAAACCCGCGGTTGTAAAACCTGTTGAAGAGGTCGGCCAGTATGGCGGCGTCTGGCGGAGATACCACATTGGCGCAGGCATCGGGACGATAGTCTTTAATATGCTGGTCTATGACCCCATTGTCCGCTGGGGGTTAGACGGCGTGAGCGTCGAACCTAACTTGGCCGAAAGCTGGGAGTTCTCACGAGACGCGAAGAGCCTTGTGCTTAGGCTCCGTAAGGGGGTGAAATGGTCGGATGGCCAGCCCTTTACTGCCGACGATATAGCCTTCTGGTACAGGGATATAATCCTGAACAAGGAGATTACCCCTCAGATCCCCTCCTGGATGATCTTAGGCGGTGAGGTCATGAAGATCGAAAAGCTGAATGATTATGCGGTGAAGCTCGAATTCGCCAAGCCGTATCCTCTAATCCTGGAGAACCTCGCAACCTACGGAGTGATCTTCGCCCCCAAGCACTACCTGAAGCAGTTCCACCCGAATTACGTTTCGGTTGAGAAGCTCTCAGAGAAGGCCAAAGCCGAAGGATTTCAGGGCTGGTGGCAGCTTTTCATGGCCAAGAACGATATGTTCACCACCCCTGAGCGGCCGACGATCTTCGCCTGGCAGCTCAAAAACGCCTGGGGAGCCAACAAGGTGACGGCCGAAAGGAACCCCTACTACTGGAAGGTTGATACAGCCGGAAACCAGCTCCCCTACATCGATAGGATAAGCATGGATTACGTTCAGAATTGGGATCTGGCCATGCTCAAGGCCATGTCTGGTGAGGCCGAGATGCAGGAAGTCGGCCACAGGCTCGGAGACTATACCCTCTATATGGAAAATGCCAAGAAGGGTGGCTACAGGGTCATAACCTGGCCGGGGACATATCCGGGTGAGCCTACGATGATGCTAAATCAGACGCACAAGGACCCGGTCCTGCGCAAGATCTTCAGGGATGTGAGATTCCGGCGAGCTCTGTCATTGGCGATAGACAGGGAAGCCATAAATGAGATCGTCTACCTTGGGATTTGCGAGCCTTGTACCCCGACAATCACCCCTGAATCGCCGTTCTATGACGAGAAATTTGCCAGGGCCTATGCCCAGTACGACCCCAAAGAGGCAGGGCGGATCCTTGATGAGATGGGGCTCAAGTGGGATGCGAACAAGAAGTGGCGCCTAAGACCCGATGGGAAGCCCCTTAGCATCACCATCCTGGCAAGGCACCCTCTTGAGTGGATCGACGTGGCCGAGATGGTCAAGGACTACTGGGAAAAGGTTGGCGTAAAGACCGAAGTTCAGACCGTGGAGGCCACCCTGTGGAACACGCGAGTCAATGCGAACGAGTTCGATGTGGTCACCCAGGGCTTTTCCACCCATCCACTGCTGGTAGGGCCGAGTGCCTTTACCATGACAGGGTGGACTGCCTGGGCTTCAGAGTGGGCTCGCTGGTATGCGTCCGAGGGGAAGGCAGGCGAGAAGCCCGAAGGGGACGCCATGAAAGTAATCGAGCTCTGGGAGGCCTATAAGTCAACCCCTGACCCCAAGGAGAGGATAAAGCTCGGGAAGGCGATAATGGAACTCCACGCAAAGAACCTGTGGATAATCGGGGCTGGCGGGGGAAGGCGTCCCTATATCTTTCTCGTGAAGAACAACTTCAGGAATTTCCCAGAGAAGGCCGTGATGGATGCGGTCCGCAGCATCGGTTACACCTACCCGGAGCAGTACTTCATAAAGCAAGATTAAGGGGCTCCAAGCATATCCACGGAGGCCCACAGGGGACCACAAGTTGCCTCTCTGTTGGCCTCCGGTTTGAGGATGGCGGAAGGAGGGAAATGGGCTAATGGATCCCAAAGGGGCGATAGAGAAGGTGCTCGAGCTTGAGCCGAGCGAGGGCAATCCCAGGAATTCGGAGGGAGCCATCATCGAACTTGGGGACGGGAGGCTTCTTCTGGCATACACCCATTTCTACGGAGGGGCTTCCGATGACGCCCCGGCGTATATCGCAGGGAGGTATTCAAATGACAGGGGGAGGAGCTGGGATAAAGAGGATATCATCATCCTCGAGAACGAAGGCAGCCAGAATGTCATGAGCGTGAGCTTCCTCAGGCTCGATTCCGGTAGATTGGGCCTATTCTATGCCATCAAAAACTCCTGGGGAGACTTGCGACTTTTCCTCAGGGAATCAGGTGACGAGGGGGCAAGCTGGGGAGAGAAGATCTGCTGTACCCCTCAAGAGGGCTATTTTGTCGTAAACAACGACCGGGTGGTTAAGCTTGCAAACGGCAGGATCATCGTGCCTGTAGCCTACCATCGGTGTCCAGATAAGACCAGGGAAACCTGGAGCCACCGTGGCATATCCATGTGCTTCTTCTCGGACGATGGGGGCAAGACCTGGCGCAGGAGCGAAACCGAACTTTCGGCTCCAGAGGAGAGCAACTCTGGGCTCCAGGAACCGGGGATTATTGAGCTTAAGGACGGCTCACTCATGATGTGGAGCAGGACGGACCTCGGCTCGCAGTATGTTTCCTATTCCTGCGACGGGGGGCTTACCTGGAGCAGGCCCGGGCCTTCCAGTCTCGTGTCCCCTCTTTCGCCCGCGAGCATAAAGAGGATCCCCTCAACCGGAGACCTTCTTTGCATATACAACGACCATTCGGGCCGTTTTTCATACATAACTGGAAAGAGAACACCTCTTGTAGCGGCCATATCCTCTAATGAGGGAAGGAGCTGGAGGAACCACAAGCTCATAGAAAGCGACCCCGATGGCTGTTATTGCTATACCCTCATTGCCTTCGTGGACGATACCATTCTCCTGGGCTACTGTGCAGGCGATACCAGGGTCGGTGGCCTCAATCGCCTTCGGGTGGTCCGGGTCGGGCTTGGCTGGTTTTATCGGGAGGATTGATGCGACAGGAGACCTCCATTAAGAAGGGGAAGTAAGGTCTTTGGTTGAATAATTACCATTTGAGTCAGAAGCGTTTTCCGGGGGAGGCTGTAGCGAAATGAAGATCGATGCCATCTGGTTTCTCGGTCCGAGGTGTGTTGGCGTCCGGCAGGTGGAGGTGGGAGCGCCGGGGCCTTTTGAGGTACAGGTAGAGGTAAAGGCCTGCGGAATATGCATGGGGGATATCTTTACTTTCTCAGGCAAGGAAGAGAGATCCTATCCTTTTATAGCGGGGCATGAAGGGGTCGGCGTCATAACGGAGGTTGGGAGTGAGGTCCGCGGTTTTGCCTGTGGGGATAAGGTAGCCCTATCTGAGGGAGGGTAATTTGTCCGACTTATGAACCTACCTGCCACAAGGATATACAGGCTCCCTGATGATGTGGCCAAGTGGCATGAGTGGATGGTTGAGCCCGTGGCCTGTGTGGGTGTGGTGAATGGCTTGAATTTTGCGCGTGCCCTGGCGGGGGATTATGTGGCTCTGGTGGGGTGCGGGTTTATGGGTCTCCTTCTTGCCAGGGCTTGGCGAGAACCATGGCATCAGAGGTAGTTGCAGTGGATGTGGGGGGGGGTGTTATATCTCACTTTCTTTTATCTATTTTTTGTGTATTCTGGTCATTTTCTTTGAATATGGGGCATCCGATTTGCGCAGAATATCTGGAGTCTGGCGGTTTCAATCTGTGATATTCAATCAGTCAAATTTTAATGGGGAGACAGCCAAGTTGCCATCTCCCCGCAAGGTGCGTGAACCCCATAGCCAGGATCCACGAGTTTAATATATCCGTCGCTGGATATTATGAACAGGGCAAGGACAATTTATTCCCCGATCTTTAT
>JABLXJ010000043.1 GCA_013178125.1 Bacillota bacterium
GCTTGCAGGTTTTACTCAGGACATATACGTAGTCGTCCGTCCGAGCCCGTATCAGCGTGAGTGAAGAGATAAAAAATGATTCCGGGGAAAAACAAGAAACATCAGGGGTAAGGGTGCGAAATGTAGGATTGGAGGTCAAATGCCACTGTATCCCTCCTTAAATAATGTTCCCGTTACCTACTATACTTGACATAATCAACCATGGTTTTCCTCGAGGATTGTCTATCTCAGTCTAGGCCCAACCTTGCAATATGGTACTATCAGCACAAGTCAACGATCACAGATGCTGAAGCATTTGTTGAAGCTCCTCGTACAGGGCTTTCCCAACTGTAGTCAGCTGGTCTACCCCTCCAACTAATGATACTACTTCCCGAATTTTGTCAATTGCCACTTTCAGTATTCCCTTCTTTGGTGGCTGTTGGCAACTCTTTAGTTGCTCAACAATGGATTCGAGTAAATCTCTGAGTTCTTCCTGATTATCGCGAGAGACATCGGATTGCGATACGATACCTAAGAATTTCTCCGCGAGTTCGGTAAGATGCTGCGCGCCTGTTTCAGCATAACGATTTGTCGCTATGATAGAACCATACCCTTCGGCAACATTCACTTGCCCGACATTTCCCCCAACGTGGATCCGCGACAGGTTATCAACGCAGCCAAGTATGATTGATTCTTCTTCAATCTGCAATAACAGATGATTGACAAAAGGCATGACGACCATTCGATTAAATGAATCTACATGCTCCTGAATCCCCGTGCCAAAACCGTACCCGGCACATAGCTGGTAGTAGTCGCCGAATTTCTCAGCTCCTCTACTAAGGAGCGCATATACAAATGCTACCTCACCTTCCCTATTGGTTGGCACCTGATATAGATCACCATATTTCCTGAAGGATATAATTGTCTCAATATCAAAGACGCACGGATTTTCTCTCTGGCACTTTTCAACAAATCCTCTTAGTATAGGCGTGCGGGCAATGAAATCCAGGAGTCTATGCAAGTTGTCTATACCTTCACGAAAATCAGTGCGGAGCAGTCTGCTTGCTAAACCCCGAAATTCCAACGAAATTTTCCTTAGTTCCGAGCAGGTCACCTTCACTTCACCCCACAGTAAGGGCAAAATATACCTGAAGCAAGATCTCTTCCTGCGACTTTCACCTTACGATGGCAGCAAACTAACGATATCACATCGAGGCCGATGATCTCCGCTATGGGCTGTGATTCCCCCGTCTCCAGCTTCTTCCCTTTCTTGAAGGTTATATATTGACTGTTTCTAAAGATTTTCTCCATGTCGTCTCCCAGCTTGTTTATTAGTTCGCTAAGTCGATTCTTTGCGAGCTTCATCACCTGCTCCTTTATGTCATCTGTGAGGAACTCCCCTGATTCAGCCGTCAAGCCACAGTATGGGCAAAAGAGTTCAAACACATCGTCAGCCTGAACCTCATCTGATAATAGCTTAAAGTACTGTTTGCAGAACGGACATTGAAAGCTTATAAAACCATCCTGATCATTCGGGATAGAGATCTCGATCCTCTCGTCAGACATGGGGCATTCCTCCCTTCTTCCCCATATACTGTTTTGGCAGGCAGACCCGCCTCATTAATTTAGATATAGCAACCTCCAAACACGGGTAATTCATGTGCTATCAGACACCATTTCCTATTACGCTGGCCTCATCATATCCTAGCATCAACCAGTTACCTTCATACTCTTTGATCACAACCATGTTATTGTCTTCCAGGGAAGACTCTGGTGGGGTCTTGGCGGATATCTCAAATCTTAACCATAACTCTTGCGGTAATGCTATCCTGTCAACTGAGTCAATGCGACATATTCCTATAAATTACATTGTGAGTACCCCCGTGATAAAATCCATGATTTCTCACCGTTATCTGCCATATTCGGCACTGTTACCCATAATCCTTCTCGAAGGATAAGGTTGTTTTCTTCCATCCTTTCCCCACCCGCTGAAAGCTGTATGAGTTATGTCGATGTGTCAAATTCCTTTGTCAGAGGGTACTCCTATATGCAAGATCGTCGATTAGAAATCGAGAATTCCAGAAGAAAAAAGGAAATCTTCAAGCGACGGCCAAAGGAGATGCATAAGGAGGTTCACCCTCGTACCGATGCACCATATAGGGGGGACAACTTCTGGCGAAGACAAGGTAGAATCCGCTTTCGGTAACTACGTACTGGTAAGATCTACAAGAGCGGCCTGATATGCCATTATGAAAGGACTGGAAGTTCCTGCATGCCGCAATCGCTACATGCGCTTCCGAAACACCACATCACCACTTCACCCAGTTCTACCAAGGTTTGCCCGTGTACGGTATAATATATATGATATGATTCCATTTATGATAAAATACTGTATTATGGTCACGCTGTTACTACAAATACTTGCTGAAATTCTGTGTTCTCATCGGAGGAGCAGGATGCCAGGGTGAGGCGCAGAATTGTTCCTAAAAGAAAAGCTTTGAGGTGGGGATAAACTATGAACTTACTAGAAAAACAACATCGTATCCAGCAACTCATGGCAACTTTCGTTGCGGAAGCCAAAGCTGCCTCCGCGATATCTAGGACCGACCTCAATCACGTCGCTGAAATAGTGTTAATTCCACTTTTCAAGATAGTCTATGGACTAGACAACCTCAAAAACCTAAACACCGAAGAGGAAGCTAACTATCCTGGCATTGACCTTGGTGATGATGTAGCTCGTGTCGCCGTCCAAGTCACAGCCACGTCTGAAAGTGAGAAGATCAAAGACACCCTGCGCAAATTCGTGAAGTATAAACTGTACGAGAAATATGATCGTCTAATCATCTACATATTGACTGAGAAGCAGCGATCATATTCCGGCAGTGGTTTTGATGAAATCATACAAGGTAGAATTACATTCGACAAGAACCGCGACATTATGGACTACCGAGACATGCTTCGCGAAATCGGGTCGTTTCAGATCGATAAGATTTCTTGCATAGAAAACATTCTGGAGGCCAACTTTGGTGATGCCAATACGCCGATGTTCGGCCATATCTTAGCTCCTCAAACTGAGAGGGTCTTCTTAAACATGTTGCCACTTAGATTTCCCGAAAGGCTATACTTGGGTAATGTGGTTATTGACTTTAGAGACGATGAACAGCCCGACCAGCGGCAGTATCATCGTGGGCGGCAAGGCCCACAGCGATGCAGGTTTGCCTCAAAGCGAGACCAGATTCGTGTAGCTTTACAGCAACGTGGCCTACGGTTTGCAACTGGTTGGGAATATCACGAAGGGAAGATTTTTACCTTCCATAACCTTTACGATGAGGGGAACCCTCTTCGATCAGTCATCGACATCGGAACAATCGAAAGCATGGCATCCAGAGAGTTTTACTCTATTGATGAGAACTATGAGAGGATTTTTAAATCTTTACTGCGCCGTTCACTCCAGCAGTTACTGTACCATCGTGGGGTTTGGTGGCAGAGTGAAGAAAACTTCTTTATCTTCGTCGAGCAAAATGGATTAGTCAGGCGTGTTGAGAAATGGCAGGGCAAGAAGATAAATGAGCGCGAGGTTTTCGTCCGAACTATGAAAGACAATAAACCGGATGAGATACTAAAGTGTAAGCATCTAGCTTTTTCAACGCAGTTTCGTAGAATTGATAATGACTGGTATCTTGTGATTACACCCGACTGGTTTTTCAGTATTGACGGATATCGGAAGTCCCCATATTGCGAAGATGATCTAAAATGGCTTAAGTTAAAGGAAAATAATAGTCACATTGCCAATCATTTGAGGTTCATCGCTTATTTTTTACGCCACCAACAACGCGGCCTATTTGATGAAGACAGGTGGGAAGGCCCGCGTTTCCTGACATTCGGAGAATTCGTTTCATTTGGAGACGCGCCGTTACTGATTGACAATAAGTGGCTGCCTACTCCGGATGCAGATGACGAAGAGAATGACATCTTTGTACAGGGAGAACTTGACATATGAAATTGCATTATATTCAGGAACCACTCTTGCAGTTCGGGCGGGGAAGGGATATATGTCCGCGCTCTGGCATAGCACGCTATGATGTGTATGATACGCTCATCCCCGCCCGTCGCGAAGAGATTTACGTTGGGGCTGTAGGTACTAGTGGTTGTCTTGAGAAACTCAGCAAGCGTCTTACTCTCTACGCCAACCCGATAGCCGCCACCTCATCGAATGATCGCTTGTTCCCCAGTTTCTGCGGTTTCAATAAAAGACTTGGTTTTAAGGCGGAGTTTGTCCATGTAGGCAATATCACAAGGCGAATTGATAACTCCGACATCAAGGAAATAAAGAGAATAAAGAATCGCAACGAAAGGGTAAATGTAGCTATTGAACTATATTACCAGCATGTTGAATTTCTAGCGAGATACCGTAACGTCGATGTAATTGTCTGTATTATACCCGATGAAATCTACGATCTCATCTTCCGAGAAAAGGATCAGCCTATTGAGGAACAAATTGACGACGACCAGATCGATGATGCTTTAGAGCTTAATTTCCGACGTGCTCTCAAGGCACGAACAATGCACCTTGGTCGGCCACTGCAGTTGTCGCGAGAAATCACGCTAGAGTCAAATGTCTCCACACAGCAAGATGATGCCACGAAAGCTTGGAACTTCTGTACTGCGCTTTATTACAAGGCAAGCAAGACGGTACCATGGAAGTTGGTAACAAATCCCGACCGCCCTTCAATCTGTTTTGCAGGTATCGGTTTCTATCGCAGTCGGGATAGAAAATCGCTTCATACTAGTCTCGCACAGGTATTCGATGAACTCGGAAACGGTGTTATCCTACGAGGGATGCCTATTGAGGTAAGCCGCAAGGACGACCGGGTACCCCATCTCTCTGGGAAGCACGCTTACACACTTCTACGACGTGCCATCTCTGAATATGAGGTTGCTCTCAACACCTCGCCGGGCCGTCTCGTTCTACACAAATCCTCAAACTACACCGACGAAGAACTGGACGGTTTTCGTCAGGCCACCAAAGAGATGCGGGTGAACACCGTCGATTTTGTCACAATACTCGACTCGAACATTCGCATGCTTCGTAATGGCATCTACCCACCATACCGTGGTACCTACATCGAGCTTGACAATGAAAACCATATTCTTTACACCCGCGGCTCGGTTGAGTACTACAGTACATACCCCGGGAAATACATCCCACAGCCGTTGGAGGTGAGGATTGTAGAAGCCGATGAATCTCCAAGTGTAATCTGCTCCGAAATCCTCGGCCTCACCAAGATGAATTGGAACAATACGCAGTTTGATCGAAAATACCCAATTACTATCGAATGCGCCCGGAAGGTTGGCCTTATCATGAAGTATGTCCCTGAATACGAAGATCCGCAAATAAGCTATAGCTATTACATGTAGGGAGATTATGCTCGTAACCGTGTTTCCCCGTCATTTGGTATTCTTAGTCACCCTAGTACTACTTTGTTAGCTATGGACAAAAGCCCAGCTAGATGGTATATAGGGTAGGCGGAGGTGCATACGAGCTGCCGTTGTACAGTAACTAGTTACAAAAAAGGTGCGCAAACCCTTTTGCCATAAGGTCCTGTGACCATTGCACCTTGAAAAATGATTGTTACTACATCTCCTTCTTGGCAGGTTTCATAGCATAGAACCTGGGTGGGAGCTTTAGTTTCAGCTTTTCCAAGAGGCCCTTTACTTCCGCCTGGAGTGGATTTGTCTGCCAGACCTCGCCTGATGAAGCCCGGTGGATGCCTATCTTAAGAGTCGCAAGGCTCTTCTTCATCTGCCGCCATGTCTTACCGGTCTCGTCCTCGGCCACCCGGATCAATAGCATGGCTAGCCCGCAGAGGAGAACGTGCGCCTTTATGCGGTCGGGCAGCCGGTGATATACCGGGCGGATGTCCACGAGGTGCTTTAGGTCGCGGAAAACCCGCTCGATCTCGGAAAGCTGCTTATATCCAAGGACTACGTCTTCGACTGAGAGCCAGTCGTCCGAGGTGGAAAGCAGGTATTTCCCGTCCAGGTGCTCTTCAGCCTTAATCTTTTCTCTATTCAACTGAAGTTCGCCGGTGGGGGTTTGCTGAACATACCGACCATATGTAT
>JABLXJ010000044.1 GCA_013178125.1 Bacillota bacterium
GGCAACAAGCTATAGCCAGGAAGGCCATCAAGCAATTAGAAGACCTGGGGTACAAGGTTACCCTTGAGGTTGCATAGATATCTGGGTATTGAACTCTGTTTAATGCTAGCCAGTTCACTATATACCAACTCTGGCATAGTATGGGAAATCTGATGCCAGGGTCGGTAGGTAGGATGTTGGTGTTTTTTGCTCACTAGCCATGTTAATTTTCAGGGCAGCCTGACGAGGTGATTTTTAATGTCTATATCGGCAAGATATATGCCGACCTCGAGAAAACAGTATTTGAAGATGGCCATCCCCTATCTATGGTTAGCACCAACATTTATAGTCCTAAGTGGTATACTAGCGTATCCATGGCTATGGTCCCTTATCCTCAGCTTCTATAGATGGAGTCCTCTTTTAATGACTCATCCTATTTGGCGCGGGTTTGGCAACTTCATAGATGTCTTAAAGGATCCAGCCTTCGTAAATGCTGTTCGCAATTCGCTTATTTTGGTTGGCGTGAGCGTGCCCGCCCAATTTGCCGTGGGTTTCTTTCTAGCTTACCTCTTAAGTCAAGAGATCAAAGGCCGAAGCATTTTCTTAGCCATGCTAACCCTTCCAATGATGATCACTCCATCGATCATAGGTCTAATGTGGAAGATGCTCCTTAGCAGTGAGTGGGGGCTTGTGAATTACTTCCTTGAAATCTTGGGATTGGGGAAGGTAGGCTGGCTTTCTGATCCTTCTGTAACGATGTGGACGATAATTATGGTTCACATATGGGAGTCTACCCCTTTTGTTATACTTACGATGTTTGCTGGCCTGCAGAGTCTTCCCAAGGAACCCTATGAGGCGGCTGTAGTTGATGGAGCAAACACATGGCAGAGTCTAATCCATATAACGATTCCCTATTTACGACCATTAATTATAGTCGTGTTTCTATTCCGTATGATGTTCGCCCTTCGAACCTTTGATATTGTCTATTCACTTTTCCGTTCCGGCGGGCCTGCAAATGCCGGAATGGTACTTGGCGTCTATCTTTACGAAAGCTTCCGTATCACCTGGGAGATCGGTCGGTCATCGGCTATTTCTTATATACTCTTGTTTTTCACGATCATCCTAACGATCAGCTTTACTACACGAATGTATAGGGGGCTTGAGGAATGACTTCGAAGCAGAGAATATCTCGGAGCGTTGTGATTTATGCCATCTTATGCATAGCCTCCGTGCTGAGTATTGCTCCTATTCTTTGGACGGTCTTGACGTCATTTAAGCCTCCAATAAAGGCATTTACCATTCCTCCAGCCTTTATCTTCCGTCCGACGCTCGAGTCCTATAAGATGTTGTTCTTCCAAGGGCACATAGCATTAGGGGTTGATATCTTTCATAATGGGCGCAATAGCATTATCATAGCCCTTTGCTCGACAGCCATAACCATTATAGTGGCAGTCCTAGGTTCGTACGCTCTCTCTCGATTTCGTTTCAAAGGGAAGAGACTAATTGCCTTCATTATAATAGCTGTCCGTATGTTGCCACCTATTGGGACGATCGTACCAATGTTCCTACTCATGAATAAACTTCGGCTACTAGATACCCAGCTCAGTCTTATTTTAGCCTATACGGCTCTTAACATTCCTTTTACTACATGGATGCTGCGTGGATTTATCGATGAGCTCCCATTTGAGCTGGAGGAGGCAGCCATGATTGATGGGTGCTCACGCGTACAATCGCTTATCCGAGTCATATTTCCTCTTTTAGGCCCTGGCCTGGTAGCGACGAGCTTCTTCTCCTTCCTCCTTTCTTGGAATGATTTTGCCTTAGCGTTAACATTGACAAACCGGCAAGCCATCACCCTCCCCATGCTGGTAATGTCATTTATTACTGAGGAAGGGGTAAACTGGGGGCCAATGTCTGCAGCCATAACCCTTATCATAATTCCACCAATATTGTTCGTTGCATTATGTAATAGGTGGATAGCTAAGGGGTTGACGATGGGTGCAGTCAAGGGATAAAACTCACATATTTGTGGGGGGGTGCTTGGAAGGCTAGAATTGCATCGATCCTAACGGCTCTATTGTATTCCATCTAAGGCTGATAGACTGATTAATACTTTAGGGAAGGGGATTTACAGGATGCCTCAAAGGACGATTACGACTGATGTAGCAGTATTCGGCTCAGGTCCAGCTGGTATTGGCGCGGCGTTGGCGGCTGCCCGTAATGGGGCGAAAACACTCCTGGTGGAGAAGATGGGCTTTCTCGGTGGGCAGATGACTGCGGGATTGGTCACAGGCCTACATGGCTATCGTATTCACAAGGGAAGTACGGGGAAAGGGAGCGGGGCCTACCTAGCGGTGAATTATGATACAGAGCAGGTCCTTGGGGGAATCCCAAAGGAAATAGTGGATCGTCTTGTGGAGCGAGGCGGAGCCTACTGCGAGAAAAAGGAACCGAGCATGCGTGTGGAGTTTGACCCCGAGGTGATGACGTCTCTATTGTTCGACTTAATGGAAGAGGCTGGTGTCACCCTCTTGCTCAATGCTTTTGCGTTTGGCTGTACAGTTGACCAGGGATACGTGAAAGCCGTACGTGTGGCGAGTAAGAGTGGTGAGGAGCTAATCGAGGCGAAGCAGTATGTAGATGCGACCGCTGATGGTGATATTGCAGCATGGTCCGGAGCTCCTTTTGAGATGGGACGGTCTGAAGACGGTAGGACGATGCCGATTTCTTTATACATGTTATTGGCCCACGTAGACTTGAAAAAGACTATTGACTATCTAAAAGAGCACCCAAGTGAACTACATACAGGAACTCCGGAAGGTTGGGAAAGCCTCTACCTTAAAGGTGCACCTATAGATCTAGGCGGATTTAGGGAGCTCATTTTCAAGGCATACCAAAATGGTGACTATCCACTACCACTTGGGGCTACACGTGGCTATCCAAACCCTATATTCTTCATCACGACTAGTACTCTTCCCCGTGGTTATACCAAACTCCTCATTGATATGGCCTACGGGGTAGACATTACTGATTCGTTAGAGTTATCCAAAGCAGAGGCGTATGTCAGGAGAGTGCAAATCCCAGGTATTATGAACTTTGTCAGGAAGTACATGCCTGGATTTGAAAATAGTCTTCTCCTACAGACCGCCCCGTTAATAGGAACGCGGGAATCACGACGAATAAAGGGCGATTATATGCTGACGGAAGAAGATGTTCTTAACAACCGGCGGTTCCCGACCGTGGTAGCACGTTGTGGACGCGCTATGAATGTGCATAGCCCAGTGGGAGGGGGCAAGGAAGAGGAGCGAGGAGGACAAAAATGGATAGAGCCTAAAGATCCCAAAGGCTTTGATATTCCATTTGAATGTCTCGTCCCTCAAAAGGTCAATAACTTACTTGTATCTGGTAGATGTATTTCTGTGACTCATATGGCTCTTGGCTCTGTGCGTGGGGAGCCTGTTTGCATGGCTACTGGGGAGGCAGCGGGCACTGCAGCTGCACTTTGTGCCACGAAGGGGATTAACTCACGCGAGCTTCCAATAGACACCTTGCAGTCGGTGTTGCGACGTAATGGTGTAAAACTGGATTGAAACGGTGTTTACTATATTATTGTCACTATGCTGTTATATCCGATTTACGCGCCCTACGTTCGTCTAGAGCCAGAGGAAACGGGCTCGGGCATCTATCCGAGTCTCAACACCTCTGGGAATTCTAAACGTAGATAGGAACCGAGAGAGTCGGTCTTCCCAAGATAGCCAATAGCCAGCACCTGCGCGATTCATAGTTGCTGGCTGGATAATGTCAGGCTGTGATCTCTATTTGGAGGAGGCCGACGCTCTCGGGTACTAATCTCTTAAAATAGCATTATTCTTCAAGGTCGGCCATCTTCTGGAAAGATTGAGGTTACAAATTGACTTCTCATTTTTTTTAGCATACTGAACCCAATTAGATGGAATGGTTTAGATAAGCAATTCAGGGATTTAGTAGTGGCCCTTTCAGCAATGTCACCCTTATTAATCTATTTATAAAGAATGCCATGGAAATCGCGATGAAAAGGCGAAGACGTGTAAATTGGATTATGGTTATGCTATATGAGAGTATATTGTTAATTGAGATGTAGCTGATGTCTGCAGCCGTTACCTTGTCGCTTTGGATTCATGATAGATTTCTTTTGGTAGATATACTACACCGGTAACGGCCGAGAAAGCCCTGCGCGATATACGATAATGGGGGTGGGACTTACCTTATGTTGCGGAGAATTATTGATTTATCATTGGTTACGCGATCCTTCCCTAACCCGGAACCTTATAAGGCGCCGCCACAGTATGCACATCACGAACAGATTGGCGAGGCATATAACCGAAGTGAATTAATGGGATATTTGGACTTAAAAGGTTTCTATTTAGGCGACGATGGAGAACCTTATACAGAGGTTACTTGTACCGTTGATCCTTTGGGAACTCACGGCGAGACGCTCTGGCTCGATGATAGGGTTATGTTTGGTAGATTGTCACCAGAAAAGAAGTGGCTAGTACGTGATGTTACTCAGATATCTATTAGTCAATTGGTTGGGGATGCTGCTATCATCGATATGTCCCATATAGAGCCCGGGCAAGCGATTGATGTGGCGGACTTGCAAAAATATGGTGCCCATGTGAGAGATAGAGATATTGTCTTTATCAGGACCGATTATGGCCTGAAAATGAAGGATGCTCGTGAAAAACACTCCCAAGAGTTCTATAGCAAATCCCCGGGTCTTACCGTCGCGGCCGCGAAATGGCTAGCCGAAGAGAAGAAAATTAAGGTACTTGCTATGGATACGCGCTCGCCAGAAGTCCAGACACAGGTTTGGAAGGATATTTCTGAGATCGCCTATCCGGTCCACAGGGTCATGCATGATCATGGGGTAGTTTTGATTGAAGATGTAGCCAATTTGGATGCTATATCCGCGGAACGTGTCTTTGCCTTCTGCGGTCTACCGCTGAAAACGGAGCTTATAAGCGGCGGCCCCGCAATGGTTCTTGCTGTTGAAGAGGGTAAAAGCGGCCATAAAGTGGTCAACTTATCGAATAGACTATACCCATTCCCCGGGGAAGTCCCGGTAGAACCCTTTGAGCGGATTGAACCATTTAGTCAAATTGAGAGCGTTTTAAAGCGGATGCGCATCACTAAATTTACCCTATCAGGACTCGGTTACGGCTACCCCGGTGGGATGCTGGATTGGGGGGAGCTTGTTACCTTTAATGACAGGTTGGGGACGCACCTAGAAATGCCAGGGTTGGCACAGTCAAAGAGGCTTAGCCCTATCGACCTGGATCCTGGAGATCTCTATGGGACGGCGGCGGTTATCGATCTCACCAACGTAGGACCTGAAAGGGTAGTAACAGCTTGTGACCTAAAGAAAAGAGGTGCTCACGTCCAAGAAGGCGATATTGTAATCCTACGTACTGACTTCATAGATTGGCACTATAACCTACCAGGCTTTTGCCATTTGAGCCCTAGTCTCTCAGCGGATTCGACAGAATGGCTAATTGACAAAAAGGTTCGAATGGTTATTAGCGATATGGTTTCACTTGACCGGGTAGCGCCCGATTCCGGCGCGCAGCGGCTAAACCGTCGTGCTCTATGGGATCATGGCATTTTGATAGTCAATATGGCGAGTAACTTGTGGTTAATTAAGAAACCCAGAGTCAAAATAGCAGTGTTACCCTTACCTATTGTTGGGATAATCTCATCGCCTGCGCGAGTTGTGGCAGTAGAAGAATATACTTAATAGGCAGGTCTTAATGTGTAGACTATAGTTGTGAAAAGGCACGGTTACCCATAGGTAAGAGAGTTCTATCGCTAAAGATGGCATGAAATAGTATGGGATCCTTCCATTCGGACGGGGATTTTGCAAAGTAGACCCTCATGTCGCCTTGGGCGACACCATCAGAAGGATGAAAATGGGGTTCATGTCGAATGATTCTTCTGCGGCTGGCGAAGAGAGGTCGGGTTTTCGTTGGTGCCTCGAGCCCGAGAAGTA
>JABLXJ010000045.1 GCA_013178125.1 Bacillota bacterium
CCAAACGTTGCCTAAATATTGAGACCTAGTGATACCAAGTAGTGGAATGCCTATTGAGCTTTAAAAAAGTGGTCGATAGGCATATACTGGGGTTTTGTTTGCTTCGCGTCAATAGTTTTCGGGGTAGGAAGGCAAGTGGTTGAGATGGGACTTTCCTCATATGAGATAGTTCGAAGAGCGATTGAGTTTCAAAAACCACCCAGAATGCCGGTAAGATTTGCATCCTGTGGCCTTGACGATACGCATTTGGTCTACTGGAATCAAATTGGTTCAGGGGATTACTTATTGCCACAGACCTATGACGAATGGGGTTGTCTATGGGTCCGGAGTGAGACTAAGAATATTGGGCAAGTCAAGGGGCATCCTTTGAATGATTGGTCCTCTCTTTCGACATATCGCTGGCCAGATCCAGATGACTCACGACTTTATAGCGGCATGGAGGAGAAGTTTAAAGGGCCAGAAGGTAAGTATGTACTTACCAGGATCTTTATGCTTCTTTGGGAACGCATGTATGCATTACGGGGATTTGAGAATGCCCTCGTGGATCTCTTACTTGAAAGAAAACGGATAGAAATTTTAGCTGACAGGATTGTAGAGTACGACATTGCGGTAATAGAAAACATCGCGGAAAGATTCCCGGGCGCGATTCATGGGCTTCGCTTTACGGATGACTGGGGTACCGAGCGTAGTATGTTTATTGATCCATCCTTATGGGAAGATTTCTTTAAACCCCGTTATGCGCGTATCTTCAGGGCTGCCCATGACAAGGGGTGGCATGTATGGATGCATACCTGTGGAAAAGTGAATGCGATTATTGAACACTTGATAGACATAGGTTTGGATGTAATCAATCTACAGCAACCTAGAATATTAGGCATTCAGGAAATTGGCGAGCGGTTCAGGGGGCGTGTATGTTTCGAATCTCTCTGTGATATTCAGCAGACTCTACCCTTTAAAGGTGCCGAGGAGATCCGAGAGGAAGCAAGATTACTACTTGAGTGCTGGGCCACCAAGGACGGGGGGTTTATTCTTTCAGACTATGCTAATGGTGAGGCCATAGGTATAGATGATGAGAAGAAGCGAATTATGTTGGAAACCTTTTTGGAGTTCGATCCTTGGAAAGCCAACGCATGGGTAAATCGCGGACGAATTTGATTTGCGAACTTCAATTCTGCAGTACGGAGATGTGGTGATTTACCTAATGTTGTAGCAGTGCTGAAAGGCATCCACGAAACCGAGATAAAACCAAGGGAGTGTGGAGGGTATTTAACCGAGGTGGCTACTGGGGTCTCACAAAGACTTAGCCTGCCCATTCCATCGCAGAAGGCACGCTTCATGAGACATCCCCCCTGTTGGAGTATGATTGGTTTTGGCTTTCCTATTATGGGGGCGCGAGCACCGATCCTTATGATGCCAGCCTATAGGAGCTTTACGGGTCTTCCAAATAGATCTGTGACATAACCGAAAGGATATCGTAAAAAGGCTAGATGGGGGAGCCAATTATGAACAGGTTTATTGTTACTATAATCGTAGCAACCATCGGTGGATTAGCTGGCTATAAATTAAGGATACCAGCGGGGGCCATGATCGGAGCCATGTTTGCCGTTGGCGTATATAACATTATAGGGGGGCTACACATCTCCCCCCTAATTTCCGTGCAGTCGTTCAGATTATGGCCGGAGCGATGATCGGCTTGCGGGTTGACAAAAATACAATTATGGAGTTAAAGGATATGATCATACCAGCCGTTATTATGGTCTTTGGGACAATTTTCGTCAACTTAGCCGTAGGAATTCTTATTGCTAGATTATCCAATTTAGATCTGGCTACCGCGTTGTTTGCTAGTGCCCCTGGAGGAATGACAGAAATGACATTGGCTGCTAACGCCCTTGGTGCCGATACACCCAAGGTTGCTCTATTGCACCTGTCTCGTTTGATCAATGTTGTCGCACTTTTACCCGTAGTTTTACGTTACTTCCTGCACACAGTAGCTCGCTCCGCAGGAGGCTAATTATGAGGTAATTCATCTAAAAGCCTGCCGTGTTGGTAGTCTTTTCGCGAGTCCCCTAGGGACCTTCATGGGAGGTGATAGTGGAGGGAAGGCATATTGGACATGGTGGCGAGGGGGACTCTCTGGCTGTAAGAATCAGTATTGTCGATCGTCGCGCGGCTTGACCGCCGCTACATGGCCTAGCTAATAGAGAAGGAGGTAAACTAGCATGTTAAGGCGTCCAATACTAGTACTCGTGATTATAGCGACTGTAATGAGTATGTTTAACGGCATTACTTGGGCTGCCGGTAAAGAAGTTACAATCAACATGCTTGCAAGCGTAGGTGGTAGCGGGAAATCTTTCAGCAAGGGAATCGAACTATTCAATGAGAGGTATAAGGGTCAATACCAGGTAAAGGTAACACTAATAGCAAACGAATCTCTGCTTGAAAAAGAAATGATGCAATTCATCACTAGAGTGCCGACCTACGATGTCTTGGCTATCAATACGGTTTGGCTCCCGGGCGTAAGTCGTTATCTGGAGCCCTTGAACCCCTGGATAAAAAAACACGGTCCTCAAGATATAGAGAAAATGTATGGTGCGTCTACTGTGGATCGGATAACCTTCGATGGGAATGTTGTGGGCTTACCGATTCGATTCGGTACATATATCCTATTCTACCGTTCAGATTGGTTTAAGGAGGCAGGCTTAAACGTTCCTTCGACCCTAGAAGAATATGTTGTTGTGGCGAAGAAATTGACAAAACCGGGTACCTATGGTACATCAATGCAACTACAGTCGCCAGCTTGGAGTACGGAAGCCTATGGCTGTTTCTTATTGCCATATGGGGGTGCGTACCTCACGGACGATTTGCGACACGCGAGCCCATCTCTAACAGATGAAGTTGGAATAAAGGTCCTTAACTTCCTTAAGGAACTACATGATAGTAAGGTCATGCCGAATCCACTGGAATGGACCTATGATGATAATGTAGTTGCTTTTCAAAGCGGTAAGATCGCCTTTTCCCATGAATACAGTGCGAGGGCTACGATTCTTGAAGACCCTAAAAGGTCGGTTGCAGCAGGAAAAATGGGGTATGACATTCTGCCAACGCCTAAAATACCTGTCGGCCCTCACACCCCTCGATACCTTGGTACCTATTGGACGCTAGCTATTGATAGAAACTCTAAGAACAAGGAAGCAGCATATAAATTCATTAAGTTCATGGCAGACGTAGAGGCGCAGCGATATATGGCTTTTAAAGCCGATAACGGGCCTACTGTTCTCTCCATCTATGATGATCCCGAATATAGGCGGATAAACCCTGCAGCTCAAGCTATAAAAAAGGCCATTACTACCCTCGGAATCTCGGAGTATCTCCCCGTTCCTCAGTATCAGGAGCTTCTGAAGGTAATTCATGAGGAACTACAAGCGTTCATCATCGGTAAACAAGATGCTGCCAAGACAGCAAGGCGTATGAGAGATCGGATAGATGAAACCCTAGGTCGATGATCAGAGGATGAGCCTTGGGCGAGCCCTCATCTTAATGAGGGCTCGCCCAAGTAAAAGCGGCAGCACGAAGCATAGGCGTCAAGGTATACCTCCGGTCGGTGAGAAATACCTTTCCAGAGAATAGGCTAATTATATTTCCGGCCGGTGTTGACGCCTGTTGGTGAAGAGATTTCGGTATGCCTAAGGGGGATAATTAGATACCGTAGATACCGGATGGAATGAAGCTCGCTTCTGAGTGACAAGGATATTTGACTAGTACTCCGTTTCATGAATTGATATAGCCTTTTAGCTGGGGATATGATACACTCATAAAGTGTCCTCACATTATGTTAACTTGAGAGGAGGATGCTCTATGAGAGGCCCCAAGCCAGTTTATCAACCTAAGTTCACTGAGGAACAGGTCGAATGCGCCAAGAGATTGGCGCGTCGGCACAAGACTCCTCAGGCAAAAGCTAAACGAGCACAGTTGGCACTACTCCTAAATGAACGCCCGGACATCGACTGCGTATCTTTAGCCAAAAAGCTCGGCATGCACGAACAATGGGTTAGAAGGTGGCGTAGACGCTGGGTAAGGGAGGGCTTCAGTCTGGATGATAAACCTCGCTCCGGCCGCCCGCCGCGCTTTTCCCCCCTTGGACAGGGCCACGGTGAAAGCCGTTGCCTGTGAGCTTCCTGCCAAGAAGGGTGAGCCAGTAAGCGTCTACCACATCTCGGATATCAAAAGAATTCTCGACGACGAAGGTCAGGTGCTGCCCATGAGCAAAAGCACTGTATGTCGAATCCTCAAAGAGGATGCTCTACGCCCGTGGCGCCATCATCCCTGGGTACATCCAAGAGACCCCGAGTTTCGCGAGAAGGCTGAGGTCGTATTGGATCTATACCAGGGATACTGGCGCGGGCAGCACCTTGGTGAAGATGACTACGTAATCTGCTATGACGAAAAGCCCGGAATTCAGTGCCTTAAGCGTTGCCACCCCTCCTCTCCGACTGGTCCGTCGAGACCGGTAAGGATAGAGTACGAATATATAAGACTTGGGACCATTCAATACATGGCGGCTTGGGATATCTTCCGTGGCAAAGTTTACGGCGACTGTGTTCCAAGCGTAACCAAGCCTGTTTTCCATAAGTTCGTTGGCAAGGTGATGAGTCAGAAGGTCTACAAGAAAGCACATAGAGTGATTTGGGTTCTCGACAATGGCACCTGCCATCGAACCGATAAACAGATCATGGAGCTTGAGAGGCTTTATCCGAACATGATTGTCGTAAACCTCCCTCTACATGCGAGTTGGCTGAACCAAGCGGAGATATACTTATCCATCTTAGTGCGCAAGGTCTTAACTCCAAACGATTCCGACTCAGTTGATTATAATGGACCCAGAATTTTAGACACGGAAACGGCAGGTTTTAAGCTATAATGGAGTCATGAAGAAACAATATTCACCAACCTTTAAGGCACAGATTGTCCTTGAACTGCTCAAGGAAGAGAAAAGTGTAGCCCAAATCTCGTCTGAGCATGGAATTCACCCTTCCCAGCTTCATAAATGGAAAAGACAGGCGATCGAAGGTCTATCCCAGCTATTTACAGATGATAAGAAGGCCGTTGACAAAGTCAAGAGCGAATACGAAGCAAAGCTGGAAGAACTCTATGCTCAGATTGGCCGCCTTACCACGCAGGTCAACTGGTTTAAAAAAAA
>JABLXJ010000046.1 GCA_013178125.1 Bacillota bacterium
CTCTTGGGCCTAAACCGTTCCAGCCTCTATTACAAGCCGGTCAAGCCCTCCTTAGAGGAGATTGCCCTTAAGCACCGGATAGACGAGATTTACACAGAACATCCCTACTACGGCTCGCGGCGGATAACGGCCCAGTTACGTAGAGAAGGATTTACAGTTAACCGTAAGGCGAATAGCGGCACATGCGTGAGATGGGGATCCAGGGTATCTGCCCTGGCCCCAATCTCAGTAAACGAAACAGCGAACACCGGGTTTACCCGTATCTACTACGAGGGGTTACGATAGATCACCCCAATCAGGTATGGGGCATTGATATCACCTATATTCGTCTAAAGCAAGGCTGGATGTACCTTGCTGCTATTATAGACTGGCATTCCCGTTACGTAATGGCATGGGAGCTGGATCAGACTCTTGAAACCTCCTTTGTTTTGAGTGCGGTTCGTAAGGCTCTGCTCCAGGCCAGGCCAGATATCTTAAATAGTGACCAGGGGAGCCAGTTTACCAGTCCCCAGTATATAGCCCTCTTGCAGGAGGCTGGGGTACAAATCAGTATGGACAGTAAGGGGCGTGCCATTGATAATATCTTTACTGAACGGTTCTGGCGGAGTCTCAAGTATGAAGAAGTATATCTGCATGAATATGAAAGCCCACGGGAAGCACGCCAGGGGATCGGCCAGTACATAGATTACTATAACAACCGCAGGCCACACCAAGCTCTGGATTATCGAACCCCAGCGGAAATGTATTTTAATAGCCCCAGGGGGGTGGTAGATGACCGAGTGATATGTGCCTGATGTTACGATACACCTCAGGGCTTCCCAGGAAGCTCTGAGCGGGTTCCGGTACTATTACCGAGGGTGCGCTCTCATCATAGAGGGTGCTATCCTCTTCCGGGGCCCCCTCTTGGGGGTACCTCCCGCTCCAGCGGGTACTACCCCTCCCGAGCTACCTTGATAGAGAAGGGAGATGACTATAGCTTAAACTTACCCTAAATTGTGTCTTGACGTCGGGGTCCACCTCGCCCGGTGTAGCTTTCACCACGAATGCCACCTACCCTCGCAAAAGTTAGCCTCGGTCACTACCACTTCTCAACCGCGATTACGTGAGCTGGGAACCCTCCCTGGTGACTCGCCGGTAAAGCCATGATGGCGAGTACAAAACGGGTTTTTCTAAGGAGCTTCAAGTTGACTGCCCATTCGACGATAGGGACATCATTCTTATGTAGGAAGTAGTGGATCTTGTTCGGCGTATATTTAATTATAGGACTGCTAGGAATAGGATCGGTGCGTTCCACGGCAAAGTCAAGCACCAAGCACCTAATTCCCTTTTCCACCAAATACATCGCCGCATCAGGCGAGAGCCCTGGTGTCATGCCCGGATTAGACCCGTAAAAATACCAATCAGTAATATCCACTCTAATGACAGCGATATCGCCTTGACGTAGCCCCGGATCCGCCTCACGCAGATGCATCGAGTCAATCTGTTGCAATGGACCTACGCTCCCGGATAGGTCGAGGAGGCATGCTTCTCCTACAAGGCGGTCGGCCGGAATGCGTACGTAGCGCCGTAGAATCTCCTCCGGGACTGCGTGTCGACCCCATGGATCAAAAAATGCAGCTTCAATATGCGTACCTGTCCCGTGTCCGTATTCAATATACATATCATCGCCGATTATATTCCCGGCAGTATCTATCATCCGAAAAGGAGTCAACCGCGCCGTCTTTGAAGTTGTGCCCTGCTGTTCACGAGGCTCAATACGACCCGGCAATGGATTCGGGTAATCCCCTATTTCATTTAGCTTACGTGTGGTCTTGGGAGGTATAAACGGTAAATCATAATCCGGGATGGGATCGGGGTAGACATCAAGAGTATGACTACAGTCAACAAAATCGGTTGGATTCTTCATATTGACCGCAAACACACGGGCAGGTCCGCCAATGGCGGTCTTTATGGGCAAAGGGAAACCCACAAAAAAGAGATCATGATGTTCTTCAACGACGTCTAAATTGGCGAGGTCTTCCACCACAAGAATGCCATTTCGGTTTAGGTAGCCATAGATATCCTCTGTCGACCGGGAGGCGTACCTCGGATCTAAGGTTCTTACGTCTGAAGCTAGAATCCGAATCCCCTGCGAGACCAGCCACTCTGCAGCCTCCATAGAGAGAACCGGAGACTCTTGGAAATATTTCGGGTTAGGCCGTGGAGGCCTTCTTTTACTATAGTCAGTTCTAATTATCAAGATTCTAGTCTTAATTCCTCCATTTGAACTTTCCTTAAGCAAGCGCGCGGTTATCTCTCCGGTGGGTTTGACCTTCTCTCGCAGGTCTAGCAATGTATACTCACCAACAAGGTCAGTCGCTGGGATATCGGAAATATATTTCGGTTCCCATGGATCTTTCTGTTCAGGATTATAGTATGTTACATAGGTTGCATATGGCTTTGTAGTAAGAGTGCCTTTTGTAAAAATCTCACCTGGCTGCACTCCAGACATTACGTGAGTTGTATCATAATACCCTAAGATATCTGCAATAGTCCGATGCTCTGATATGGGTTCATAAAGGATAGGTGCACCAGGAATATAGCCATATGCCGGCCTCATAAGAGCATCCCCATTACCTAAAGGCGCTGGATATGGCCTAAAAGTTAGATCGATGATACGATACATCAACATATCCTCCTCAATATATCCTCTATAAATTATAGGTTACTCATAAATCTCATGAAGGGGCAGGGCTCTTGTTAGTAATACAATCCTTATGGACTGATAAACCTAATCTTCTCACCCCTTCCCTAAGGGTTAGAACCATCCCTTGCCGCCAATGCCAATCTCTCTATATGTCTGAAACATCGCCTCGATGTTCTCTAATGGGGTCTCCGGCACGATGCTATTCGTAGGAGCCAGAATAATTGTCCCATGATGTTTATGAACTATTTCAACTAGATTACGTATTTCTGATTTGACTTCCCCAGGAGTGGATTTTGTGAGTAAACGCTGAACATCAATCCCCCCGAATAGCGTGATATATCGGCCGAATTCCCTTGCTATTCTTTCGATATCCATTGCCCATGGTTGAATAGGATGAAGGACGTCCAGTCCCATATCAACTAGATCCGGCACTATTTCGGTGATATTCCCGCAGCTATGAAGGAATACTTGCAAGCCTAAATGGTGCGCTTCCTCTATCATCCGGCGATAATATGATCCAAAAACGGTTCGCCATAGCGTTGGAGACACCAATAAACGATCCTGCGTACCCCAATCATCACTTAGAAAAACGCCATCGACCCCCATCTGCGCCCACCTTCGGATCATCCCAAGACTAAAGTCCAGCAGACGGTCAGCCAATTTAATGACTTCACGCCGGTTAAGGTAAAGATCCATAAGTAGCTGCTCCATACCTCGGAGGAAATGCATTCGCTCAAAAAAGCAAGCAAACATCTTGCCCAAAAGGTACTTTCCCCCAAACTCCTGCACGGAAGCTTGCGCCGCATCGAACCTTCCGGGTTCGTTTACATCTGGAAGTCTGGTTTGCAAGTAATCATCTAATTCGCACCACTCCTGGATTGGGTGAGATACAACAGCCGCGCCAAGACCACCAGTTACGTGTCTACGCCCTACCCCCCACTCATCTTCCCACATCGAATCCTGAGCAAGTAGAACCATTAGGTCTTTCCTTTTCCCGTCTTTCGGCGCTGGCTCATACCCTATATGTGTATTATAGAGGTCTATGGTTACTATATCATCGGGGCAATATGTTTCTACTAGTGAACATAACTTTTCCCCGTACCTTAGGATCGTTTCGCATGCAATCCACGTTCCATAGGTGGGGACTCTATCGCTCTCCCTATGATCAATGAGATTCCTTATATCACCTTTAGTTGCTTTATTACGCCTAAGGGCTAGTTGTTTGGCTTGCCCCCATCTGGTAGATAGTACTTCAGCTTCTAGCGCATCCAAATCCCTCACCCCTTGATGCTATTAAAGACCTACACCTACGATGATAGTTACCGCAAACTAGTACTCTATTTCATAAGTTTTGATAGGGTATCAAGCTACCAACTCCAGTGATTCAAGATAGCGGTATAGGTCATTTCGCGTGAACCGCCAGTTAAATGGCTTGGCAACTCGGCTGTATAGGTTTTGAAATCCAATGATCTTTCCGATAAGGTCATCCGAGGTGGACCCCGATGTCAAGACACAATTTAGGGTAAGTTTAAGCTATAGTCATCTCCCTTCTCTATCAAGGTAGCTCGGGAGGGGTAGTACCCGCTGGAGCGGGAGGTACCCCCAAGAGGGGGCCCCGGAAGAGGATAGCACCCTCTATGATGAGAGCGCACCCTCGGTAATAGTACCGGAACCCGCTCAGAGCTTCCTGGGAAGCCCTGAGGTGTATCGTAACATCAGGCACATATCACTCGGTCATCTACCACCCCCCTGGGGCTATTAAAATACATTTCCGCTGGGGTTCGATAATCCAGAGCTTGGTGTGGCCTGCGGTTGTTATAGTAATCTATGTACTGGCCGATCCCCTGGCGTGCTTCCCGTGGGCTTTCATATTCATGCAGATATACTTCTTCATACTTGAGACTCCGCCAGAACCGTTCAGTAAAGATATTATCAATGGCACGCCCCTTACTGTCCATACTGATTTGTACCCCAGCCTCCTGCAAGAGGGCTATATACTGGGGACTGGTAAACTGGCTCCCCTGGTCACTATTTAAGATATCTGGCCTGGCCTGGAGCAGAGCCTTACGAACCGCACTCAAAACAAAGGAGGTTTCAAGAGTCTGATCCAGCTCCCATGCCATTACGTAACGGGAATGCCAGTCTATAATAGCAGCAAGGTACATCCAGCCTTGCTTTAGACGAATATAGGTGATATCAATGCCCCATACCTGATTGGGGTGATCTATCGTAACCCCTCGTAGTAGATACGGGTAAACCCGGTGTTCGCTGTTTCGTTTACTGAGATTGGGGCCAGGGCAGATACCCTGGATCCCCATCTCACGCATGTGCCGCTATTCGCCTTACGGTTAACTGTAAATCCTTCTCTACGTAACTGGGCCGTTATCCGCCGCGAGCCGTAGTAGGGATGTTCTGTGTAAATCTCGTCTATCCGGTGCTTAAGGGCAATCTCCTCTAAGGAGGGCTTGACCGGCTTGTAATAGAGGCTGGAACGGTTTAGGCCCAAGAG
>JABLXJ010000047.1 GCA_013178125.1 Bacillota bacterium
GGGCCAGATACGGCTCGAATCATGTCTTGGAAACGTCGAGCAGCGCCTCGAGTCCGTGTAGAGAAAGGCCAACTGCGGCTTGAAGCCCGTCTTGAAACCGAGGTCATTGATAAGGTTCGCGCCCTGTTCGATGACCGGGAGGTCCAAAACGACAGACTCGACCGAATTGAAAGCAAACTCGACGACATCTCTACCGACACCCGCTACCTTGTTGCAAGGGTCGCCAAACTCGAGAAATCGGCCAAGTAGTTTGGCCCACTCGCCCCTACTACAGTATCTATTTGGCAAGGAGCAAACACGTTGAATCGCCATCCCTTGCCGTTACTTTTTCATCCAGGTTTCCCTTGATGTTGTGTATTTTCTGCCGCGCCCATCGACCACCAGATAGAAGAGCTCGAGCGTACCGGCATCCCACCTAGAGAGAAGGACTACGACATCGGCGACGAAGAAGGGCGCCTTGTCACGGTTCCCGACTTCGCCTGGCCAGATGTGAGGTTGGCCGTCTATTGCGACGGCTTTGCGTATCACGGCAACCCGGACACGCTGGAACTTGACAGCCAGGAAGCGCAACTACCTCCAGACCCGCGGCTGGCTGGTCTTCACCTACTGGGGTGGGGCCGCACGATCCTCAAAAACCCGGACGCGTGTGCTCGGGAGGTGGCCGAGGCCTACCGAACACGGCGGAGAGCGAAAATCTGACAGCATGGCGCTGCTGGAGGCCGGGATCGAGCGGGTGGCCGAATTCGCGGAGCGCATCATGAGGATGCTGGGGAGGAGGTCAGCGTGAGAAAGAGTGCTGCACCTGAATGGTCACCCCTGGAGGAGCTGGTGCCCATAGACGTGTTCAAATCTGAAGTGCTGGTCTGGGCACAGCGTGTCGGGGTGATACCGAAGGAGATCAACGTGCCGCCTATGAAATGTAAATAGGGGCAGATTTTGACTTGCTGGGATGGCAACGAAGGTGGGAACCTCGGGAATTACCAGGAAGCGGCCAAGGTGTTTGAAAGGTATCTGGCTGCCAGGCCCGACGACTATGTGGCCAAGGCAAACTACGCCAACACCCTCGGACTCGGACTCCTGCGGGAGTATGAGAAAGTGATCGAAGTCTTGCAGTCCTTGCCAACAGAGGTAGAGCAGGAGCTGGTAGTCATCAACGCCCTGGCTTCAGCCTTTCTAGGCTTGAACAAGCCTGAACTTGCCCTCGAGGTTTTGGAGAAAGGCTCCAGCAACAAGCGAAAGATGACCGATGAACACATGAAGTTGTTCCGGTACCTATTGGGTGTGACTTATAAAGAACTTGGGGAGGTGAAGAAGGCGATCCAGCAGCTCAACAAGGTCTACATTGAGGATGCCGAATATGCTGATGTCAAGGAACTCCTGGAGGAGCTCAGTGGGGGTAAGACAACGGGAGGAAGCTAGGTTGCGCCGATAGCCAGTCAACAAAAGAATCAGGAGGGTTATGGCCATGCGTGTATTCCGGAGCATACTCGTGGGTGTTGCCGTTTTCCTCAGTCTTGCAGGGCTTGCCTTCGCTGTCTCACCGATACGTATTGTGGTAAACGGGATAGAGTTGAGCCCGGCCGTCCAAGCCCGGCTAATTGACGGCCAAATCATGGTTCCGCTGCGCGTGGTCGCCGAAGCCTTAGGCGCCGATGTAAGGTGGGAACCCAATGAATCCTGTGTTTATATAACAACCAAAGCAGCCGGCGAAACAGCCAGCGAACCAGCACCACAGCCAACCGAAGAAAAGCAGGTAACTGTCTACATAACCAAAAGTGGGAGCAAGTACCACAGGCTGGGTTGCCGATTCCTCTCCAAGAGCTGTATACCGATAAGTTTGGAGGATGCAAAGGCGAGAGGGTATGCTCCTTGTAGCGTATGCAATCCTCCGCAATAGGCAGCCCGGAGCCGGATGAAGACATGATCAATTCAACTACTCCCCGCCCCGCCTTCTCCAAACCCAACGACGGCTCTCAGCCAGCCGGGTAGGGCGGGGCCCCGTAAAGGAACATTTGATCAATGAGGGTTTCCTTTAAGAATGCTATAGATCATCCCAAGACCCCAATACAGGCAAAGGTATTGAGGTGATCCCATGAGAGGCTACATCTCGCGGCACCAAAAAGGACGCCGAGGCGAAGCAGGCTGAGGAACGGCCCTTCTACGGGCCCGCATATCGTGACTATAACCTGGTCTTTACGGTCCCCGGGGGAGGCCCGATAAGCCCCCGGAACCCTTGAAATACTTGGAGCCGACGACCGGGATCGAACCGGTGACCTGCGCATTACGAGTGCGCCGCTCTGCCTGCTGAGCTACGTCGGCACCATAGAAATGGAGCGGATGACGGGATTCGAACCCGCGACCCTCGGCTTGGGAAGCCGATGTTCTACCACTAAACTACATCCGCCCGCACATGAGATTCAATTTGCCTACCTTGTGTCTATATTCTAGCGTAAATCTTCCCCGAATGCAAGCCCTTGTTGCGTCAGGGGCGCATAACTTCTTTATGATCCAGAAGATGAACCGACTGGCAGTACAGGGATCATGCTCCCAATCAAGGTGGCAGTCCTGCCAGATCCCATCTATCCACCCAAGACATTACTCCTATGGAGGCCTTCCCCAGTACAAATGGGTATGCGAAAGGTACACCCAGGCTCTCCCTGCCTCTTAACTATCTCCACTGGGCCGGCGTCAACCAGCTATACACCCTGTAACTTCATCCCATAGATCGCTCTTATACTTTGCCCTCAAACTCGCGATATACTGGGCCCCCTCCAGGCTCCATCTCATACCCGGCTGCTTCATCCTCTTCTGGATAACTACCTTGTGCCCACTCTCTACTGAACCGCTCCCGATAAAATACCCCATAGATTCAAATTCCTTGTACCTCATCCGCTCCCTGTTAACACTCAGGTAATGAGGCAGGTTTACTACTTCCTTAGGCAATCCCGCCTTCGGCATCCTTCCCTCCGCCATCCTTATCGCTTCATCTATTCGGCCCTCATAAATATGCTCTGTCACCTCTTTTACCCATCGCTTCCGGTTTACCTCGTCCTCCGGATACAAGAACTTGGCAAACTCATTTACATTCTCGCTCAAGTGATAGTAGTCTAGAATCTCGGCCTCGGCATCGGGGAATAGCTCACAAGCAATGTTCCATATCCATTGCGCACCATCTCCAATGATCACTACCTTCTTTATCCTTCCGTAACCCTCCTTTACTGCCGCTGCCCATAGAAACTTCTTGAATTCTTGCGCTTCCCCCACATAAGCCACATACCTCTTCCTCTGTATCTCCGATTTCTCCTTGCCAGCCTTTATGACATCCCTATCCCTGAAGAGTAGACCTACTTTAACCTCCCTCCACGTCTGCCCGGTCTGATCCTCATCCCTGGTATTTAATAATGATCCGTCCATGAAAATATAAAGGACCCCTTCTTCTTTCTTATCCTCCGGAATGTATTCAACAGCCTTATCTTGATGCTCATAGAGGTATTCCGCCTCAGCCAAATCCTTCTCATATACCTTTTTGCCTATTTCTTCGGACACCACCTGTATGCTCTTATGGCTGATACTCAAACCCAAGAACTTGAAGAACCTCTCTATTGTTTTCTTACCCTCATCAAATGACCCCAATAATTGGCCCGTGTAGGTTATGAGGTCTATCATCCCTTTAGTCATCCTGTGATCGGTATCGATGCCAATCTGCTCGTCGATTATGCCGTATCCCTTCCCGCAGGCCCTGCAATGCATGTAGTCCCTGCGTATCGGTATATGACCCAACATTGAGAGTATATTTATCAGTGAATCCGCCTTGCTCTTGGTCATCCTCCTGCCACAGATAGGACAGCGTGCTTCCTCGGCATTTTGGGGCCCAACCTCAGAGAGAACAGCCCCGCCCATATCCAAGACAATCTTAGTGATTGCGGAGACGGCCTCCTCCATCAGAATCTCCACCGAATCAACATTCAGCTCGCCCTTTTCCCGTTTAGCATCAGCCTGTTCAACGAATTTCCTTAAAATACCTTCGATATTCTTTGCACCTTGTGATACAATGTTAGTATCATTATGCATGGCCTAAGATTCCTCCTTTTTGTAGGATTTACGAGGAAATCTTAGGCCATTTCTCTACTCTATTTCAAAGGGAACTGCTACATCGCCGGGAAGACCATGGCTCTATTACCTTGTCCTTCTTCACTTTTATCTTATGCGCCC